>CAYXGH010000016.1:8563-14359 GCA_964464485.1 uncultured Nitrososphaera sp. | reverse complement strand
CTAGTCACAATTGCCTCTGCGCATGCGGCTATCTATAGTGGATGCCGGAAAGAATTGCTTCTTTTTATGCTTCTTCCACTCTTGTATATGAAATGACGCTAAAATCAGCCTTTACTCTTTTTTATCTATTTTTGTTCGTCAATTGCTCGTCCAAGCGATCAAACCATGTGAAGTTTACCGTTCATTACACTTGCATGTATCTTTGCTTGATTTGAGCATGGTTTGCTTGTTCAATCCTTGCGGTATTGTTGTGGAGTTCCTTTTTTCTACCATCTTGCATGTGTGAACCTGGGGTAGCCAAACCTCTGTCTTTTCTCTATCACTTTGTCCTCGGGTCAAAATTGCAACTGAAGGTGTCTTTATCAATTCTGTCTTATAACTAACCTTGCAACCTCATGTTGCAATTTGTGTGATCGTCTTTTTCTTTGATGCAAATGATATCCCAAGAGCAATTAGGTAAATCAACATTCCTAGGATCATTGCTAGAGATGAACCGTACATAATTCCAAGTGCTATGGCAAGCACTGCGCCCATGACAGAGAATGCGCCGTTAATCGCCCACATCCATGGTATGTAATCTGGTCTGTGCACCTTTAGCAAACGCATGCCTGTAGGAAGGGGCATCCCCATCAGAAATCCAATGGGCGCTAGGATAGCGATACTTACTGCAGCTTTGACCTCAATAGATTCTGCGATGGCTGAATATATTATCGGCGGGAGGAAAAGCACGTATAATATCACAAGTCCAGCGATGCCTCCTATTACAAATACTAGGTTTCTCATATTGTTCTTTGCAATTCTTGAGCTAAGCAGGCTACCTGACCCGCTTGATATAAGAATAGTAAACAACAATAGTGCAAAAGTCATCGTAGGATTGCCCATCAAGAGGATGAGCTTTTGCAGGAGTGCCAGTTCTATCAATATAAAGCCCATGCCAAGCGCTGCAAAATATGGTATCACAGTTGCAATTCCAATCTCACTTTTTCTTGTACCACTTTCTTTTTCTCTTCTTCGCGTCATCCATGCAAAAGGTAAAAGCAAAAATATCGCTACAATCCCAATGCTGGCATATAGTAGTACTTCTACTGCTCCGGGTAGCGGCTTCTCAAACGATAAGAAATACGGGTTATCATCCGTTACTGGATACACCTTTGTTTCAAAGGTATCATAAAACTGGTCGAGGTTGATTTGTCCATTAAGAAGGGCAGGGTAGGGCTCTCGCATTATTTGTCCGGGGATCAGGATAGGCTTGTAGTCATATTGGGAAAAAGATTGTGAGAAATACCTGATCTCTTCGTCAGTAAATGGAGATTTTGAAAATATGACCATTGTCACACTTGGGTCTTGAGTATATGAATCAGAGGTTACCATGATAAGGTGTCTGTGGAGTTGATTCTGTGGTATGCCGTTTTGTTCAAGCAGTTTAGCATATGTACTGATAAATCTCGGGGCATCGATCAGCCACCTGACTGTAACAATCTTGCCTCTGTCAGTTAGGTGATCGTAATATTGCTGGAAGCCTTCTACTGTATATAGAAAGTTTTCTGAAACGCTTAGGCCGCCTGAGGATACGGATGCCCAAGTATCGACAAAGGGCACGTAAATAATATCATATTTTTCAGAAGAACGGGTTATGAAGCTTCGCCCCTCATCAACATAAGATCTTACATATTCATGAGAATACACGTTCCCAGCTCTATCGCCATAGCTTTTGACAGTTTCATAGATTATTGGGTTTATTTCCACTGATGTGATATCTTTGCTTCCGCTTACCAATGACGCAACCACGTCTCTCCCACCACCAGATCCGATCACAAGAACTTTGGGATCATGCATGATTTTGAAAGGTAGGTACTGCATCCAAGTAGAAAGTTCTTGTCTGCTTTCAGTGTTGCCGTCCCATGATATAATGTTGGTTCCAGCGCCGCCGTCGATAAAGACCTTTGCTACAAGCCCCTCGCCACTCGCACCTCCTTCAACTACGTCTATTCTGGAAAATGAGTTCCATTCTGTCTTGACTATTTTTGATCCCGGATGCTCACGTAGATATATTGGTAGGTCTTTCTGAGCTGTCGGATCTGTTGGTATTGCAAAGATCTGCGTAGCATGATTAAGGAAAATAAGTGATATAGCAAATGCTGCAAACATAAGGCTCACGATAGTTTTTTTGGTATTCTTTGCGATCCTCGAAAATATAGTGCCACCTATGGCTGCTATTAATCCAACTGTAAGAGTCGCGCCTTCACCACCTGTAAGCACCAAAAACAAGACTACCAGAAGAGCCCCCGCAGACGCACCAATTAAATCTGCAGCGTATAGCCTTCCAGCCACAGAGGCAAATGCATTGAATGCGGCAGATATTATAATTCCAACTAAAAAAAATGGCACAGAAAAAAGGATCATAAACAATGGAAGGTAGATAACCTGTGAAGCGAGCACGTGCATAACAAAAAGAGTTATGGGGATAAAGATGGTTATGCCCCATGCAGAGTATATAGTTAGGTTCTCAGCCCACTTACCTTTTAGCTTATTTACACGATACTGTACAAGTAGACCTGAGGCTCCAAGGCCGACAAGGGCTACAGATACTGCTACAAAAGCAAAATGGTACCATATGGCGGCAGAAAATATCCTTGTGATTGATACTTCAAGTACTAGACCAGATAGAGCTATAAGGAATATTCCAGCAAACAACAGCCTGCGGTTTACTAGAACGGGTATCGACTGCCAGCTTGCCATGCCTTTTGTTACTTAGCTCATGTTTTGTGTGAGTTTTAAAAACCTTATGAATGCGAATTATTCATTCTGATTGCGACTTCGCTTCCCTCATAGTTTTCTATCATGCTGGTGTAAGGGTATAGGCCTAAATCAAAATTAGTCACCTCACCTTTGAATCTTGCAATTGTGCTTGTATTACTATAGAGCTCATGAAGCAGTTCGTTGTCTTCATTTCCAATATCTAGCTTGAATCTTGGATCGTCTATTAGAAGAACTCTGCTTTCGGCAGTATCGACAGGGAAATAAAGCATGTCTCGATAATCAGAGAATATATGGTCCTTATCGAATACGTATTTGAATATCCATGAATAAACAGGGTTTGAAATTACGGTTGGATTTCCGGTGGCGCCGTCTCCCCTTCCGTCCAAATACCTAGCAACATAAGCAGCGGATTCAATCTGAGCCGATGTAACATCCGTAACAATGAGCAGTGTAGTACTAATCACTCCAAAAACAATGACCGATGAAAGTATAGCAACTGTAAGCGCCTTTTGTGTAATTTTCTTACTCTTTTCAATTATGTCAAATAAGAGTTTAGCTGCTCCTATACAGAGCGCCGGCAATATGGGAATCCAATAAAAGAAGTTAGTGTACCCCATGACAGCAAGGAATGCTATGAATGGAAGGCTCCATAAAAGAATGAAATAATCTCTTCTTATGAAAGAATATGCCAGGCCACCAAATCCTGCTACAAAAATGAAGGGATCAATAATAGCTAAAAGGAATACAATCCAAGGCAGGCCGCCATTTTCTCTGTTTATTTGCCAAAGTACGTCATTTGTCCAAGAGTTAAACGCACCAGCTAGTATACTCTGAGCAGGCCAAAGTAATGGGATCAATATCACAGGGACAAACCATGTTCCAAGAGCTTTTAGGCTTCTCTTATTATTCCGGTAAATTAGGAAAGCTACTAATGGGATTATGGTAAATGCTGGAATTTTTGTAAAAATGGCTATGCCGAGGAATACTCCTGACAGTACAATTAAAATATTATTATTATTGTTGTTGTTATTTTTTTCTGATTTTGATTTTGTAGTGTAAACTGCCAGCAATATTGAAAGGAGTAGGAATGGCAGGAGAATAGAATCTAACAATATCATTCTAGTAAACCATGTTACTGGCATCACTGCAAACAGAATTGAGGCAAACAGCGCAACATTTCTGTTATACATACGCTCTGAGATTTTGTAGATAAGAAAAGTATCAATTACCGCCAATATTCCCATTAAGATTCTGGGAACTTGATAGAGTGATTCTATCGAATGCAGATCTGGAGAAGGATTCAATGATTCTGGATAGCCAATAATCGTTAGCATACCTCCCAGAATGATTTGTCCAAAAAAGGGGTGATCATAATAATATGCCTCTTGGGGTCCAAGCCCTTCCATGACATGCATGGCTCTTCGCATGTAGACTCCTTCGTCATAGAAAAGGTTAGGAAAGCCGGCAGGGTTCCACAAGTGCGTATAAGCAGATAATGCCAAGGGTATCAAGACAAGTGACATTGACACAGAGTATGCTTGCCTAGAGAGAAGACCCAAACTCCTATCTCATCAAGGAAACATGATTATTATCGTTTGCTGGCATGCAAAAGATTATTTCCCCTTTTAGTTTCTGCTAACATTGCCTTATGGTTACAAAAATAGCAATTGTCGCCATCACTAGGCACGGCATCGAAATAGCTCGTAGGATAAAAAAAAGGATGCACGAAGTGGAGATATATGTGCCAGCAAAGCATAATGATGGTGGAAATGACATTCTCTGGTTTCCAGAGCAAAGCACGCAGCTTGTCGGCAAACTTTTCAAGAGTTACGATGCATTGATCTGCATATTTTCTCTTGGAGCCGTCATCAGAATGGTGGCGCCGCACCTCATTGATAAAAAGAGCGATCCTGCTGTGCTAGTCATCGATGACAGGGCAAATAATGTCATAAGCGCACTCTCAGGACATCTCGGAGGAGCAAATGCACTTGCAAGGTTGGTAGCCTCATTTCTTGGCGCACAGCCAGTAATCACAACTGCTGCAGATGTTAACGAGACCATCGCAGTTGACCTTGTAGGAAGGGAGTTTAACTGGACAATTGAAAATTTTGAGAACGTGACCAAAGTGAGCGCATTCATGGTCAATGAAGAAAAAATTGCGATATATCAAGACGCAGGTGAAAGGAACTGGTGGCATGCGGTACTTCCAGGAAATGTTAGCATCATAGACAGCATGGATAAAATAAAATCGCAGGAATTCAAGGCAGGGCTTATAATTTCTGACAGACTAGTTTTAGACCAAAGTATCATAAGCAAGTCGGTTATTTATCGGCCCAAGTCGCTGGTAGTTGGGATAGGGTTGCATTGGGACACAAGCAAAGAAACAATAAAGTCTGGCATCGACACGGTTTTCAAAGAAAACGGACTCTCCTTTCAAAGCATAAGGAACATTGCATCAATTAATCGCAAAGCAAAGGTAAAGGGACTTGAAGAGTTCTCTATACAACACGGTATACCCGTCGAAATCTATGAGAAAGATAGACTTGCGTCAGTGGACGTGCCCAACCCATCGGCAACTGTACAGAAGTTCGAAGGAACGTCGAGTGTGTCTGAAGCCTCATCACTTCTCAGCTCGAAGGGCGAGCTTGTAGTGCCAAAGCAAAAGCTTCCCCCCAACCTCACACTTGCTGTATCACGCATCTATCATCAATGATGGAATATACAAATTTTGTACGCAATTCTGGTCTTTTGTGGATAAATATGACATTTGTGGGGTAACGGTAAATTAATTTTAAATATGAGTTCATTGTATTATAATTCTGACAGACAATGTCTGAACCAGTAATACAACGCTGGGAGCGTGTTATACACAAGAATGTACGTTCCAAGGACCGGATTGATATTGGAAACATCATTTCTGAATCAGGCGAGACATTTACTGTAATGCAAGGTGCCAGCAGAGAATACAATATTCCAAAGTCTGCAGTTGAAGCTTTTGATGGATCAGAACTTTACCTTTCGATACCATTTTCGGAA
>CAYXGH010000016.1:0-8463 GCA_964464485.1 uncultured Nitrososphaera sp. | reverse complement strand
AAGCTTTTGATGGATCAGAACTTTACCTTTCGATACCATTTTCGGAAGTTCTAAGATACAAAGTCGCATAGCCCTTACCCAGCTTTTTTTTGAATCTGGCAAGCAAAGCCACTATGAAGGAAATAGCTAGGTTGAGCGACGTTGATTGAAAATGCAAATAACAAAAATGCAATAATAATAATAATAATAGTTGCCGCCTGTTCTCTATTGTTGACTGTAATAATCTGGAACATCAAAAAATTGCCAGTTTCATGAAGGTATTAAAAGGTGTGTGCGCGTGCGTGCACGCACGCGCACATCGTACCAAGCCCCGCATACTGAAAGATATTTTAGCCAGCCAAATTATCTGTGCACATATACACAGTTGAAAAAGGCGCTTTTGATAGTAGACAGAGGAAGTAGGGAGCCCGACGTAAGGCACGAGCTCGAACAGATTTGCTTGTTAGCAAAGCAACGGGCAGGCTACGACCATGTAGATTATTCCTTCCTTGAGGTATTGCCGCCATTCATTGCCGAAGGAATCAGCCAGTGCATGGCAGCAGGGGCCAGCTTTATCACTGTAATGCCATACTTTCTGTACCCCGGGATGAAGTTGAAAGACACTGTCAAGCAAAGCGCCAAGATAGGTAGAGACAAGAACCTGAAGCTCGTGATAGCAAAGCCACTCTCTTACCATCCAATGATGGTGCAACTGATAATTGACAGGATAAATGAGCTAAAAAAGAGCAAATGCATTAGCCACCCGGACAGGGAATGTGACGTGGTATTGATAGGTCATGGAAGCAGCGACAAGAATGCCCATGACGCGTTTGTTTATGCTGCGAACTCCATCACGCCGTACTATCGCAATGTGGAATTTTGCTTTCTTGAGCTCGATCGGCCAAATATTGAAGAGGGTATAGGGCGGGCGGTTGCAGGGAATCCACAGGTAATACTGATTGTGCCATACTTTTTGCACAAGGGCGCGCACATCAAAAGAGATGTGATTAGGGACCTAAATGCGGCCTTCGACAAATACAACTTCAAGAACGCCTTCATGGGCCAGCACCTAGGAGTTGACGAAAAATTAGTCGATATCATTATAGAAAGAGCAAGTGAGGCTGAGAAACGGCTTGGCATCTAAGGACAGCGAGCACTCTTACCGCAATCAGTACAGCGGAACTGCTGCCGGCAGGGCTATGTCAGAAAAGGCTTTTGACATTGAGAAAAGAAGTTTTGAGATCATAGAATCAGAGGTAAGTAACCATCAGTACAAAGAAAACGAATGGGTCATTGTAAGGCGTGTGATACACGCAACAGCAGACTTTGACTTTGCAGGCAAGGGAAAAATTATCTTCCATAAAAAGGCCATCGAGTCTGCTTTCAATGCCCTCAGAGAGAGGTGCACCATTGTTACAGATGTAGATATGGTGCTCGCCGCAATAAGCAAGAAATCAATAATCGAACTAGGCCTCAAGACAGTGTGTTATATCTCTGACTCTATGGTGGCAGAGCAGGCACACAGGTTGGGCAAGACAAGGTCAGAGACTGCCATGCGGCGCGCTGCTAAGGACATGGACGGCGGGATTATTGCAATAGGAAACGCTCCTACGGCTCTGTACGAGGTGATCAATATGGTAAGAGAAGGCATTACAAAACCTGCTCTTGTAGTTGGGATACCAGTAGGCTTTGTATCTGCGGCTGAATCAAAAGAAGAACTTGCGAAAATGAATGACCTGCCTTTTATAACAAATGTTGGAAGGAAAGGCGGCAGCTCTGCAGTGTCCTCAATAATAAATGCCATAATGCTGCTCTATCAGAGCAAAAAGTCATCTGCGTGAAAATCTGACACAAGAGAGCACTATCCGCTCGGGCAATTTCCTGTTTGCAAAATGCAAGTGCATGTAGGCTGCCAGACTGTTATCATTTATGATAAAGCCATCCTGATTGCCTGTAATCCCCTTGCCTTTCTTCATTGAGTAGGCGAATCGCGAATCGCCTGCTATATTTTCAATTGAAGAATAATGGAATTCGTGCCCTCGAAGATGCGTCTTGCCAAATATCGAGCCGTTGCACTCTGCGTCAGTATAGTTCAGGGTCAGCCTGCCTGTCATCAGGGTGTCTGCTTCTATAATGCCAGCCATCTTCCTTGCCTTTTTCTCACCCTTGTAGCCACTTATCGAGCGGGTTAGATACATCAGTCCTCCACACTCGGCATAGATGGGCATACCTTCATCGACTGCCCTTCTGATTGACCTCACCATCGATCTGTTCTTCTCAAGCCTGTCTGCAAGCACCTCCGGAAACCCTCCTCCAAGCATCAATCCGTGCACCCCGTCTGGCAGCTTTTGCTCTTTTATCGGGCTAAAAAAAACAAGCTGCGCTCCGCTCCTTTTCAAAGCAATAAAGTTGTCGGTATAGTAGAAGTTGAACGATTCGTCAAGGCCTACAGCAATCCGTGCTCTGGCTGGCTGCTTTGGGTGATCACGAGCATCAGGAAGTGAAGTTATGCTACATAGGCTCAATACTTTATCGAGGTCAACGCATTCTGCAATGTATCTTGCTGTACGGGTTATCACCTGACTTTTAGTCCCTTTCAATTCTAATGCAGGGACTAGCCCAAGGTGTCTCTCTTCCATTTTGATCTCACTATTGCGAGTGAGTACCCCTACTACTGGAATCTTGACTACGCCCACAAGAGCCTCAGTAATGTAGTTGGCATGCCTCTGTCCTGCAACGTTGTTTAGGATGACAGCTGCTATGCGCAATTTTCTATCAAAGTGCAAAAAGCCTAGTATAATAGCAGCTATAGATCGTGCGCCCTTGCTTGCATCGACTACTAGCACTATGGGTGCATCTAGAATTTTGGCCACATGGGCTGTGCTGGCAAAGTCGCTCTTACCAGACATTCCGTCAAATAATCCCATTACGCCTTCTACTACTGCGATATCTGCGTCTTTACATGCTGATGCAAAGCAGTCAAGCACTCCCTGCCTGCCCATCATCCACACGTCAAGATTGCGCGAATTCCTGTTTGTTACAAGGGTGTGATAAGAAGGGTCAATAAAGTCTGGACCAACCTTGAAGGGTTGGACTCGCAAGCCTCTTTTGCTAAGGCCATGCATGACACCGACTGCAACCGTAGTCTTGCCAACTCCGCTTGTAACCCCTGCAATGACTATCCGGGATACGTGCATTGAGAGTTGGTTAAATTGATTTTAATTTTAGTTTTTAGTATCGAGATAGCTCAAATTGCCCTATTATATGTTGTCGTTTGGCCAATAATGTGATTAAGAGGTGTGTTTGACAACTATCGTCATGCAGAATAGGCTTGGTTGAAAGTATGATATCTGTAAAAAGACCGGCGGTTGTAATAAGCCCTTTCTGCAACCCGTATTTTACAGATCAGCAACACCCGCAAGAGCAAAGCATGTCTAATGAAAATGCTCGATTGATTTTTATCTTCACGCATTTTTATCATCTGCTGACAGATGCCAGATAGAGGCCTTGTAATTGTCTACACTGGAAAGGGTAAAGGCAAGACTACTGCCGCCCTTGGGATCGTATTGCGTGCCGTAGGCCACGGCTACAAGGTGGGTATGATTCAGTTCATCAAGGGTGAATGGTACTATGGCGAGCTTACAAGCTCAAAGAGGCTTGAGCCTGAGTTTGAGATGATAGCAGCCGGCAGGGGATTTGTTGGCATAATTGACGACGACCATCCAATAGAAGACCACCAGAGGGCAGCAAAGGAGGCAATTGCACTTGCAAAGCAAAAAATCGCTTCTGGCATATACGATATCATGATACTGGATGAAATAAATTATGCCGCAAAACTGAACTTGATATCTCAGCAGGACATTTTAGATATCATAGCTGCGAAGCCGGAAAAGACTAGCCTTATCTTGACCGGCAACTATGTTCCTGAATCTGTCATCGCTGAAGCAGACTTGGTCACCGAAATGAGAGAGATCAAACACCCTTATCAGAGGGGAATAAAGGCAAAGAAAGGAATTGATTTTTAGCACTTTATATTATCGTTTTTCATTCATACTGGAGGCAAATGAGAACTCAAGAAATCATGAGTGACTAAAGGCAGATAACGAATCTTACATACGTTGTGGTCAAATTCTCTCATGCGTTTTGAAGGAGAAGATGCAAGGCAACTTATCCGCTGCTGATTCTAACAGTTATTTTGTGGTAGAGACAGAATTCTCCTGCTATTATCATATGTATATACTGCAGATCATATGCCCTGCATAGAAATTATAAAGGGGTACCAAAGTCGAGCGTTATTAGCAGATCTATAGACTCACATACATCTGTTTATCCTCTCATATTTTTGTTCTTAAAATTGAACGGTAAACACGATATGTATATAAAACGGCCACAAAAAGACTTGCCCTTTAGACGAATTCTAGGAGCAAAAATCTATAGCGTCTAAAAAGTTGAAACATAATGTTAAAGTATGCCATCTGCTCCGTGTCTATCATAACTGTAAGATGACTGCCACGGACGAGATTCAGAGGCTCCCTGAGGAGGGGGAGATCATAATTGCAACTGTCAGGCAGGTGACAGGACATGGGGCATATGTGACGCTAGACGAATACAATAACATGACCGGCTTTCTCCATATCTCTGAAATTGCAACTGGCTGGATTAGAAATATCGAGCGCTACGTCCGGCCAAAGCAAAAAGCGGTTCTAAAAGTAATCAGGGTCAACAAGGTAAGAGGTGAAGTCGATACTTCGTTGAAGCAGGTCTCCGGCGAGGAACGAAAGTCTAAGATTATTGAGGTGAAAAAGAACGACAAGGCGGCTACATTCTTGGATTTTATTAAGTCAAAACTCAAACTAACAGACGAACAAGTCCAAGAAATAGAGGACAGATTGCTCCAAAAATATGATTACGTCTATGATGCTTTTGAAGCTGTATCAAGGAAGGGCCTGGACGCCATCCAGAATATTGACCTCTCAGCTGAGATAAAGAAGGCAATGGAAGAGGCAAGCAAGAGAATTCCCATTCCGCTTGTAGAAATAAGTGGGATAATGGAGATAACATCAAAAAAGCTGGATGGCATTGAAATTATCAAGAATACACTTGCAAGCGCTGAGTGCACTAAGGGCGGTGCAAGTAGTACGATAACATACATTGGGGCTCCTCGCTACAGGATCGTGGTGACGGCTGAGAACTTCAAAGTTGCCGAAAAATTCATGAATAACACAGTTGAAAAAACGCGGGCCAATATTGAAAAGCAGCACGGTACATTTATTTTTTTGCGTCAAGACTCGAAAAAGTCTCACACTCTTCAGCAGCAGGCATAGAATACTAGATGAAGCATCTTGTACGGAAGTGTCCTTCCTGTAATACATATACGCTCAAACAGCACTGTCCAAAATGCAATTTTAGAACTATAGATCCGCATCCGCCGAAGTACTCACCTGATGATAAGTACATCCGCTATCGGATAGCAGACAGGTATATGCATAATCCTGAAGAAATATAAGTAAACCAAAAACAATTCAGTCCAAATGAACTTTGCAATAGCCGGTGCCGGAGTCGCCGGGAGTTATCTTGGCAACATGCTCCAAAAGCGAGGTCACGATGTCGATATCTTTGAGGCCTCTAAAAAAGATCACCATTGGCCCGTCTGCGCTTGGGGTGCATCTAGGCACATGCTTGAGAGGTTCTCTAACCAAGCTGGGCTAGACTTTAGCAATTACATTTTTCACGTCGGACAGCAGCTCAAGATAGAGCTGCCAAATAACAATGAAGAAACTCTTGAGCTCAAGGGCCTAGTGACATATAACAAGTACGGTTGGGAGGCCGATCTGCTGAAAAATGTTAAGGTGACGTATGGCGTCAAGGTTACTAGAGAAGCGTTCGGCTTTGACAAATACGATTACATAATCGATTGTACTGGGCTACATCGCTCGCTTCTGCCTAAGTCAGGCCAAGATTTCTTGATACCTGCGTACGAATACCTTCTTGAAAATGTAAAGGGAGCAGACGATTTTTATGTCATTGGTTACAAAGGTGCTAAAGGATATTTCTGGTATTTTCCTCTAGACGATGACCGAGGCTACATGGGAGCCGGAGATATTGAGAAAAAATATTATGGCATTGAAGCTTTTTTCAAGCAGCACCCTGAAGCCAAGGTCGTCAAAAAGATAGGCAGGCCGATTAGGCTCGCACCATCAAAGCGCATGGAGCCATTCTATGATGGTAACATTATAGGCGTAGGTGAGTCGATTGGCTGTGTTTTCCCAATGCTGGGTGAAGGAATAATTCCATCATTGATCTGCTGTGATATATTTTTAGACGTTCTCGGCAGAAGCAAGGGCAAATTTGATTTCAAGCAGTATCGAAAGAAGGTACTTGACACCTTTGATTACTATGACGATGTTTACAAGATCGTAAGACTCAAGATGGATGGCAAGTTAAGGACTGTTCGGCACATTAATCTAATGATGAGCATGTATCGAAATATGAAGAAAGAGGAAAAGCGTTTTGGGTTTGAGATCAGCCTCGAAAAGATGACCCGCCTTGTAAATGCTTTATAGTAGTGTGGATTAGATAAGACAACTTGTTCAGTCTAGATCAACAGGAGTTTTACCACCACCGATAGACTCAATATATTCAGACTTGCTAGCTCAACCAGTGGTAAAAGTCTTCTTGCTTAAAATTTACAGTGGGCCTCAGTAGTCCTGCCAGAACCTGTTGAATGAGCTTCTCTATTTCAACAGGTTACTTTCTAAGCATTTCTTTTCTGGCACATACACAATAACTGAGAAAAGTCTTGTTGCCGCCTTAGATTTTGATTGTGCATACGCTTTCCTTTTTCAAATTTACATTTCTTGCAAGCGAAAAGCAAATGGCAGTAATAGTCTTTGTGATATGTATAGCGTTGAGGGCAGTACCAGAGCTTGCTGCCTACCCTCATCCAATAGGATACGATGTTGTAAATTACTACATTCCAAAAGTTGTGAATTTTCAGGAACAGTGGAGTGCAATATCTAACGAATTTCCGTTGTATATCACGTTTCTTTACTCTTTAAGCACTGTAGTCGGACTCCAACCACCGGCGGTAGTTACATCTGTGGCCGTAGCAATGGCTGGCATTTTTGGGGTGTCGTTATTTTACATTGGAAGGAATCTGCTTAACCTTCGAGTAATTCAAAGTGTCTTTCTGGCTACTTTCACTGTTTTTCAGATTGCAGTGCTCCGAACTTTTTGGGATCTCCACAGAGATGTTTTGGCACTTGCAGCCATGCTATTTGTCTTTTCCCTTCTTGGTAGAAAGGACGCAGACTGGAAAGTACTTTCAATTACGCTGGTATTGACTGCAATCACTGTCACAGCAGACAGAATGATAGGAGCACTATTGTGCGTGTCGCTCGCAGCCTATTTGATCATAACCAGACGAAAAGACGTAGCTTTGACTGTTATTCTTGCCATAAGCCTGTTCTCTGTGTTAATGGTTGCAAGTCATCAGGCAAGTTATCATAACACTACTAATACAGTTTCCGCCTGGACATCAGGAATTAACACACCTAATTTTTACAGTCAAGGAAACCTTCTTATCTATTTTCTTGCAGTAACCTGCTTAGTCGCTGCCCCGGCAACAGTTGGCTTTTTGCGCATGCAAAAAAGCCTGCTTAAAATTCCACTGCTTGTTTCTATTGCAGGGTCATTCTCATGGCTAGTCTTTCCAGAAAATCACCTGCTTGCTGCAGATAGATGGATAATCCTAACAGGTATTTTCCTCTCAGTCTTTGCCGGCTATGGCATCTTGCATCTTGTCAACAAGCTCAAGTCTAATCTTTCTGCGATAGTTGCCTGCTCGATACTTGCAGCATATGCTGTGATAGGGCTGGCATATGCATTGATGCCTTACGACAGTCCATTTATCCTATATGGCGCTCTACGAAATTATATCACAAACTTTGCCCCTGTGACAATGCAGTTTAATTCACTCGATATACGAGATAATGACAACCTACTATTGGCAATTGCAGAGATAAATGAAAATACAGAGCAGAACGCCATTATTGTAGGTGAACCGCATTGGCGAGGTTTCATGGAATTGTATCTAAAAGATGACAGGGTATATCACTATTCAAATGACCCGCTGGTTCTTGCTACGACTCTGGAGGAACAAGGTTACGACGTCTATTTGATCAAGGTTGAAGGAAATCTGCAGACCAGTTTTAGGATAGAAAACATTCAAAAAAGATGAGACCTTAAGGTATTATACAGAACCGTTATATATATCCTCTCACAAGAGACAATGATTCTGTATTTTCTCATGAAATTGGAAAGTAGATAACGCAGCGTTGGCCTGAATTTTATGACATTCTATGTACTTTATTTTTCATATATTTTCATAATAAGATTCGCGAGCGCTATCAGCATCTGTATATTCTTTCATGATGAGAGATAGAATAGCTGCGCTATGAGCCTCCTTTAACAGTCCCCAGATCT
>CAYXGH010000015.1:0-14647 GCA_964464485.1 uncultured Nitrososphaera sp. | reverse complement strand
GGGAGGCGAGCGCATTGCCAAGCTGAACGAGCTTGTGCGCTTGATAGAGTATGATCTGATTCAGGGGATGAATAGCATATGAGATCATTGATTGTCGAACGCATGACGGTCAACTATTCATGTTGAACTTGTATTTTTATTCCGTCTATATCATAGGTAAAACCCGATTTTCCCGACAAAGCAGTCATGTCCATATTGTATCTTGACAACTGCTTTACCAGTCTTTCAAATTCCTCTTTGCTTGGCAGCACTATGCTAAAATGGTTCAATCCAATACTTTCAGGTGAAGCCGGCAAAATATCAGTTCCAAGCCATGTATTCGTCGCGATATGGTGATGATACTTGTCTGCTGCAAAGAAAGCGGCACTGGGAATAGTCGCTGTCAAGTTGAATCCAAGAATGTCACGGTAGAAACTTATAGCCTTGGATACATTTCGAACGTGCAAGTGAACATGACCAATTGTTGTCTTGGGCGGCATTTCCTTCCATCCTTTGTCCGTTGCTTCTCTTACTAAGTCATCAGTATTCAGAGGCAGGGTTGCCATTTCTATTTGATCGCCATCCCAGTTCCATTCTGATGCTGGTCTGTCTCTGTAAATCTCGATTCCATTAAAGTCAAGGTCGCGTATATAGATCGACTCCGATACAAGATGGTCGGCAAAGCCATCGAAATGCACTCGATCCCGATTGTCACCAAGATTTAGAAGCATATCTGCAAGATATTTTCTTTCGGGCAGCAATATGGCAAAGTGATATAATCCAGCTCTCTTGCCCGAAGCCGATAGGTCAAGCATATCGCGGTTTGGATTCGCCTTTAGTTGCAGTAGTTCAACTAGATATGATGGAGAAGAATGTCCGGCTATGGAAAGCAATGCTTTCTCGTCTGAGACTTTTGCAACTACTTTGAAGCCCAAAATCTTCTGATAAAAGTCAAGTGAGCGCTCAAGATTTGACACGTTCAGACTAACATGTCCTATTCTCATAGATGATGCAATCCTGAAAGGTTCTGAAGTTGAACGCTGGTTTATTTTGCTCATAATATCAGGATTATTGGCACACCTGCCTATTAATGATGGTAGTAACTCCACACCAAGTCAGTTAGCCCGACCTTACTGAAATCCACTTATAGTTTGCATATGAGCCGCCTACATGAGTAGTAGTACGTTAGAACAGAATAACATGCACCTTATGAAAACACTTGACGATGCTTGGAACTCGCAGGACTGGGATACGTTCAGCAAACGCCATGCTGACAATGTAGTAGTGCGCTGGCCCGCTCAGCCGCCCACACATGGCATAGACGCGCATAGAAAGGAAGGAGAGTATATGTTCAGTGCTTTCCCAGACAATCACGTAGGCAACAACCCTTACAAAATCTTCTTTGCTCATGGAGAATGGACTTGCTCTGTTGCAGAGTTTACAGGAACGCATAAAGGGCCAATGATGGGGCTGTGAGGAAAAACAATACCAGCTACAAGCAAAAAGTTCAAAGTGGACTTTTGCACGGTCGCGCGCTGGGAAGATGGCAAGATAGTTGAAGAGAACTTATTCTATGACGTGGTAGGCATGATGACTCAGCTTGGCATAATGTGATCCTCACTATATGGAAGGCTAATCCTCAGTTAAACTTTAAATCGGTCGTGGGATAAGGCTAAGATACATTCATTCTTAATGCTAGATTTTCTAATAGTCTGGCTAATTACCTCCAAGGAATGATTTAATCGAGGGGATGAATAATACATAGCATCTGGTCTTTCAGGTAGCCAGTATCTTTCTGGCAGAGAATGATTAAACACTTGTTTTGATCCTTTGGCTCTACACAATACCCGCATTTTTCTCGCCTATGTTTGACCTTCAACAAATGCCCAAAAAAGGCTCTAAGATACTCGCAGTATTTTCTTGATAGTTAAAAGTTATACAGCAGGTTTCTGGCGAATCTTCATCGATCCAAAATCATGAGACGGAATTAATCCGATGATAAATTGACGGAGTCCTCCATAGAAATTATTAAAGGAAGTGAGCGGGTCTCTCTATCTCGAGAAACACAATGGAACCTGACCACTCTTGGGATGCAAAGACGTACGACCAGGTTTCATCGAATGTGCAGCTAGAGTGGGGTCGAAAGCTTCTTGAGAAAAGACTTTGGACTGGCAATGAAATAGTTATGGATGCTGGAGCAGGATCTGGCAATCTAACCAGAGTTCTGGCTGACAAGGTACCAAATGGATATGTTTATGCAGTTGACGCCGACTCCAATATGGTTCTGCAGGCAAAGGCCAACTTGTCAGATTGTAGAAACGTGGAGGTCATTCAGTCACGTATGCAGGAGGTGAAGCTTCCAAGAGCAGTTGACGTGATTTTCTCCAACGCAGCTCTTCACTGGGTTCTAGATCAAGAGAGCCTTTTCTTGCATTTTTGGCAACTGCTAAAGCCATCTGGAGAGCTTTTGGCAGAATTTGGAGGATATGGGAATCTAGAGAGAATTATACCATCTATTTTCAAAACAATGCAGTCAGCTCAATTCAAAGAGTACTTTGTCCATTGGAAACAATCATGGTACTTTCCCAAAGCAGACAACATAGAGAAAATACTGCAGAACACAGGATTTAAGGACATTAATTTAAGCCTGTCAAGACAGACAACCGCCTATCCTGACCGTCGTAGCTTTGTCGATTTTGCAAAAACAGTGATAATGAAGCCTTTCTTTGGCTATCTGCCTGATGATGCCAAGAGAGACAGCTTCCTCGAAGCATTCGTAAGCGAGCTTGAGTATGCGGGCTTGGGATGGTCGCTAGACTATGTGCGTATTGGCATATCTGCCAGAAAATAATATACTTCGTAAAATCTTAGTTGATATGAGTCCTTGAACCAATGGGTTATCTGACAATAATTTGATAGTGTGCTATTATCAAGGAGTAGCAAAAAGAATAATGTCCTTGTTCGGAGGCTTTTGCTATGCCACCATTCATCGTAATGAGATACATGCTGCAAACTATCTTTTGAGCCTTTGACTACTCTAGGTTTTTTCTCAACTACCAGACAGAGCATTATTGGGAATATTTCCAATAGATAGAATGTTTAAAACTTAAACGCAAGTCTGTTATATCTACACTTGCGCACTTTCTAAATCATTGTTGAAGTTATTGATCTTTTCTAATAGTGGGCTGGCTACCTCCAAGGAAGGATTTAATAGAAGGTATGGCAGAACTGTCCTCTGCATAGCCTATATGAGCATATCAGAGGACGACAATAACAACAACGATTCTGACACTAACATTAAAGAAAAAAGCGCTTCGATAGAAGAATCGCCAGAGGGCCATGAAGCCATTGAGACCGATAATTTAGAAAAAATGATACTTTCCACAGGCATCCGCGTAGGCACACCTGTCAAGACGAAGTTTATGTCACCATTCATAGTCAAGGCCAACCCAGAAGGCCTTTACATTTTAGATATCAGCAAGACCTTGGCAAGAGTTGATGTTGCTGCCAAGTTCATCGGCAGAGCAAATATTGCCAAGGTTGCCGTCACTTCTGCCCGGGAATACGGCAAGACTCCGGTCGAAAAGTTCTGCGAGGTTACAGGCGCAACCCCCATTCTGGGCCGCTTCATGCCTGGCACGTTTACCAACCCGTCGCTTCCAGACTATATGGAGCCAGAAATAGTTGTTGTAACAGACCCTCAGGCAGACCAGCAGGCTGTACTTGAAGCCACTAGGGCAGGAGTACCGGTTATTGCCGTTGCCAACAGCGACAACATTACTTCAAAAGTCGACTTGGTGATACCTGCAAACAACCGCGGACGCAAGGCTCTTGCAACAGTATACTGGCTTTTGGCCAGAGAGGTTCTCAAGAAGCAGGGAGCCATCAAGTCCGACAGCGAAATGCTGGAGAAAGCTTCAATCGACGACTTTGAAACAAAGTTAGTCGAGGAACTAACCTGACCTGACTTTAGCCAAAATCATACATCAATGCTGGCGAATTAACAGCAATACGATTAACTGGCGTCGGCAGGAGCAATCTATGCATTACTGGCACTAACTAGATGATAATGAATCGAGCAAGCTGATGTATTGTAGAAGGCTCTGCTTGGATAATATTATCTAGGATTTAGATGACGGCAAGACTATGCCAAGGTGTAAAGTTAACGCATTGGTAGATGTCTGAATAGTTTTCCTGTATCTACAAATATTGGAGAAGATGAGCCAAGCTGCCGTGCAGCCTGGACATCAATTCTCTAACATACACACATATTTACGCTAGTGTGAGACAACCTTTATTTTGTTAAGATCGGTGTAGAGGCAACTAACGGAACCTATATCACTGTCTATATCGAAATGATTGCGTGGATAAAGCTAGAGCATCAACAATGGTCAGAACAATAATAATAATAATTCTATTGGCTGCTGGGGTTGCATTCTCAATAGGCGCGGCTTCTCACATAGGAATGCAAAGTCAGGCAACTGCACAGCAGCAGAGTGAAGAAATTTATAGGATACAAGAGACTGCGATGTCAAGCGCAGCTCCTGTAGCGCACACAGGGAATCTTCCTCATGCAGTAGTATTTGCGCTGCCGATAAGAGATGATGGAAAGATCTATACGGGTCAGGTCACATTTACAGCAAGCAAGCCCATAGAAGTAGAGGTAATACACATCTACAGGCCAGACCAGCCACCTGATGAAGTACATGGACAGCCCCCAACTGCAGTAATAAATGGCACGGCTATAACCTATTCTCATCTTACAAGCATAGTCGACAACAACATAATCACAGGAGATGTTCCGACTTCATCTGGCACATTTGAATTCACCGGAAGTGGACTAGTATTTCATAAACGAAGCTCAGAGCCATTCACCGCCACGTACACTATCGATGCTACGGTAGGCCAGCTCACTCAATAATTCTCTCAAGTCACTGCTCAAGTAATACACAGAGAGATGAAAAACCAGATAACGAGACCACATTCGTAGTTGACTGTACCACCAGGTAGTTTGTTTTAATTCTATTTCTAGACGGTACACAAAATCTTGTCATGTTTGGTGTTAGAGTTAACAAGACGACTAAGGCCTGTTATAGCAGAAGAGTACATTTTCCCTAGAAACTATCAATTATATTACTTGTTTCGAATCTAATCTAATGGAGGAATATCTTGACGAGAAGAGCGCCTGCTGTCGCAGGCATGTTTTATCCGGACAATGCTAGGGAGCTAAGGGCGCTCATTGACCAATCTTTTCGCAACCAGCGCTTTGGTCCCGGCATGACCATGACTTCTACTGCTCCCTCTACTAATAAGCAGCACAAGGTCTATGGCATTGTATCACCTCATGCAGGCTACATCTACTCTGGCGCGGTTGCCGCAAATGGCTTTTACAAAATATCATCAGCAGATTTTCATAATGTCATAATGGCGGGCCCAAATCACTATGGCATAGGCTCTTGGGTGGCTGCCATGAAAGATGGTATATGGGAGACGCCGCTTGGCGACGTACAAGTCAATTCCCGGATGGCTGAGGAAATAGGAAGAAGATCAGCCACTCTATACTTTGACGATTATGCCCACAGTAGAGACCATTGTTTGGAGGTTCAGCTGCCCTTCTTGCAATACATCAAGCAAGATTTCAAAATTGTGCCAGTTGTACTAGTATCTCAGAATAGAGATATAGCTTTTGACCTTGGGAATGCAATATCACAGACGATTGTCGAAATGGATACTCTTGATTCTACTCTGCTATTAGCATCATCGGACTTCACACACTATGAACCAAATAGCGAAGCACATAGGAAGGATGGAGAGCTGATAAAGGCAATACTTGCACTTGACGTTAACAGGTTTTACACCATCCTTGAGAGGCTGAACGTTTCTGCGTGTGGCTATGGGGCGATTGCGACGATGATGGTAGCCGCAAAGAACCTTGGTGCTACAAGAGGGGAACTGCTAAAGTATGCAACAAGTGGAGATGTTACAGGAGACATAAGTGCAGTAGTAGGATATTCTTCCATAGTATTCATATGAGCCATGGAAAGGCGTCTGCACCTGCTAAGGTAATCCTGTTTGGCGAGCACTTCGTAGTGTACGGCAGCCCGGCTATACTTGCGGCTATAAACAAGCGCATATCTGTTGATGCCCGTACCATAATACATGATGAAAACAAGATAGTTATTAGATCAGACATCGGAGTCGCTGGCGAATACCGTAATAATGGAGAATTTAATGCACTTGAGGGTGGAAGCAAAGCAAAGGCAGTTTTGGATCCTCTATACTGTGCTATCAGGCAGGTTCTATTAAGGAGAAATAAGAAGAAGAATATAGGAATAGAGATTGGCATTTCTTCAAGAGTACCTCCCGGCATAGGCCTAGGATCCTCTGCTGCATCTTGTGTTGCGACGGTGGCTGCTGTAGATTCGCTTTTCCAAAAAAACCCCAGCAGACAGAAAGTATGCGAGCTTGCGATCGAGTCAGAGAGGCTGGTTCACAAGAGAACTTCTGGTGCAGATTGCTATGTCAGCACCTTTGGCGGGCTGATGCAGTACTACGGCAAATCAAAAAGCTTCAAAAACATAGAGACAAAGAGATCGCTTTCCCTTGTCGTTGCCAGCACCGGAATCAAGCACTGTACTTCAGACCTTGTGGCAGGTGTCAAGAGGTTTAAGGAAACACATAGAATACTCTTTGAAAGCCTTTCAAAACAGGCTAGTGACATTTGCTTTCAAGCATGCGCTGCCATAGAATCAGGTAAATGTGACAAAATAGGCGAGCTTATGAATGAAAACCAAATCATACTTCAGCAGATCGGCATATCGCACCATAAGGTACGTGATATAATAGATATATGCAGCAAAGCCGGTGCCATTGGAGCTAAGATAACAGGAGCAGGCGGAGGAGGTGCGGTTATTGCTCTTGCAGCAAGCAAGCAGGAGAGTACTAAAATAGCATCACATATCAAGGCGGCAGGCTATCAGTCGTTTGAAGTAGAAATAGACTACAATGGGCTTTACGTCTAGAGGTCCATTTTCCGCAATGCCTCTTTTGTCTTTGATTCACCTTCTTTTATGAGGTTTTTTATCCCTGCCTGCGTAAAGTCTGTATTCTCATATAGATAAGCAAACTGCTCTTCTCTTGTAATGTAGACTATTTTCTTTATCTCTGCTCCATGCTCTTGCCTGTATTTCTTGTACTTGTGCCGAATTCTTTTAAGTTGTTCTTTATCTAGTTTTTTGTGATCCGCATGCTTTTCTACTATCTGATATAACTCCTCAATGTATTGAAGGTAGCGTGTTATTACCTTTGACATGACTACATTGTGTTCGGTTTTATCGCTGAACACAATATCTCGTGCCCTGTGCAATACTTCAGGCAGATTCTGAGGTAGTGTTTCAATCTTTTTCGGATAGTTTTCAACAATAAACACTCGCTTGTCTATAACTGGAGATGCATCTATCACTTCTCTCAAGGGCGTATTGCTCAGGAGGCTGCCATCCCATACATACATTCCTTTTTCAATCTCAACCCAAGGGAAGCCATAGAGAGGATATCCTGAAGTGCCAAGCAGATGCTTGACCGTTATCTGTTGATGTGCACTGTCAAATGTCATTGGCTTTGCAGTCAGCACGTTTACCGCAGTTATTATCAGACGAGTGTTTGGATTTCCTCCAGGCCGCAACTTGTCATAGTCGATGTATTTTTCAAGTGTCGAGGCAAGAGGCGAGTGATCGTAGATGTATGTCCACTCATGGGGTCGAAAATATTTCGGATCTTTTATTGCATACTCGGGCCTCCATCGTGGTAAAAACATCATGCTATTGCCATATAACGCCGAGCTGTAGAATGACAATGCTTGCCGGAGTGATACGCCTGCCTGCTGGTGGTATTGGCTGTAGTGACTTCCTAGCTCATTGTCAGTAGGAGCAAGAGGAATTGACGGAAGCAACAGCAGCGGCGGCACAAGATCAATTGAATTTTCTGCAAGCTCGAGCCAGAATTGTTCAAGTGCAAATTCAGGCCGCTTATCCTTGCTGCCGGCAATAATTGCAGCATTTATTCCCCCTATTGACGTGCCAGCAAGGATGTCCATCTTGACTCTAGTTTCTGCAAGGGCTTTAAACACCCCACAACCAAAGGCCCCAAGCGATCCGCCTCCCTGCAATATCAGAACATTCTCAAAGCCATTATTGCGAGCCATGGCCAAAATATCCAATTTCAGTAATTATGCGTTTTTGAGAGGGGCCGTGAGATGTATTGGCTTAACCAGATCGGCGACATCGACCCAGCAGCGCGCTATCTTGTCCATAGAGTATATGAGGTTCAGTACTGCGACTGTGGACTCTAGATTGTTTGAATCTACGCTGCTCTTGATAGAATTTATAACTTCCATAAAATTATCGTACATCTTGACTACCCCATTTGATTCTGATCTATTCTTGTTTGCAAATGCAGCAACTGACTTTTCATGCATCTTTTCTACAAGTACTCCAGCCTCGACTATCTCATCGACAGCTTTGATGCGCGAAAGATCTATTGCATTCGCAAGATCAACGATATAGTCCCCGGCGCTCTCGAGAAGGTTGGCTGCGATCCTATAGTCAAGAATGTCAATGTTGCTCAGGTTGAGCTTGCCCGCTAGTTTTTGATCCATCATAGCGCTTCGGATCAATCTGACAAGCAAAAAATATTGTCGGTCGACTTCGTCGTCCCTGCCGCTTATCACTTTGCGGATACTACTATTCTGTTTTAGCCTTATGTCTTCAAGCATGTCTCGGTACATGCCTGCGACTATTGCACTCATGCGGCGGAGTATCTTTTCAGCATCAAGTGTGTCTGCGTCAAGTAAAAATTGGGCAGATATATGGAAGCCATCTTCATCGACTATTTCTAAGCCGACCAGCTTTCGCATAGCCTTCTTAATCCTATCGGCGTCTTCAAATGAAATCTGCGAGCTGGCCTTGATCCGGATCATGTCGTACCCAAGCAGGTACCCGCCATACACTTGGTTAACGAGCACGTCCATCGATAGCGACGGATATGGAATCGTCAATTCCTTTATCTTGTCTGCCGTGTCGTCCTCTGAAGCAAATATCGATATAGAGTTGTCACGGTTGATGTGCACTGGCACGATGCTTCCTTTCTTCAGATTGTTGCTCTTGATCCACAGGCTTGGCAGTGATACTAAGATGCTGCTGCCTATCTGCTGTAAGCGCCTTGCATATCGTGCCATCCTGAATGTTTAAATGAATTTAAACTAATTAAACATTATTCTTATATTTTCGAAGTCTTATAAATAGTCACATGGCAACAGAGCTGGTTGGTGAGCCTATAGCTCTAGCCAAAGCATTCAGCCCGGGCCATATAACAGGCTTTTTCGAAGCACCCCATGATATTTCTTGTTTCCATTACCTGCATAAGGGTTCTAAAGGGGCCGGATTTTCTATCGATAGAGGCATTGCAACAACAGCATATCTCTACGAGAGTGCAAAATCGGAGTATCAGATCTCGATCAACGGCATTAAAAGTCGCAATGCAGAAGTTTCGAAGTGGGTTATTGAGGAATATCTTAAGCTTGCAGATAGACCTTACTTTATAAGTATCCACCATGATGTTGAAATCCCAATTGGCTTTGGTCTTGGCTCAAGTGGTGCCGCCGCCCTCAGCCTCTCATATGCCCTCAATCAAGTTCTTGACACAGGTCTCAATAGAACTCAAGCAGCACAAATTGCGCACCATGCAGAGATCGCCTGCAATACTGGGCTCGGCACAGTAATTGCCGAGTTTGCCGGAGGTTTTGAGATGCGAACAAGTGCAGGGGCACCTGGTATAGGTTCTGTTAGCAAGATCAATCTAGATAAGAATTACAAAGCGGTAGTCCTATGTCTTGCTCCTATTTTGACCAAGTCATTTCTCACAAACCGCATAAACGAAATAAACGGCCTTGGAGGCATTATGCTAAGCAAGCTATCGGCATCAAGAAGCCTTGACGACTTTCTCAAAATGTCACATGGGTTTGCAGAGATGTTGAGCCTCACGGAAGGCAGATGTAAAGGACCAATTGCAGCTCTCAAGACAAGAGGAATTAAATCAAGCGTAGCACTCTTTGGTCAAACTGTTTTCACCATCGTTTCAGAGGAAAGGACGGCTGAGGCGGCAGATGCCCTCAGACAATTTGGCGGCACGCCTATTATCTGTAATATAGATATGGAGGGGGCAAGAATGCTCTAAAATTGCACATAAACCACATTGGCATACCGTCAGATCATCCTCGAGCCAAATCTCTTTACATCCGTGAAATGTTAGTCAATGGCTTTAGGCTGGGCTTAGTAGTACCTGAGGGTCTAATTGCCCATGGAAGGGGAGAGGCATACGATTATCTGATTGGCGAGCGCACTACAAAGACTGCTCAACGCGCGATTAAGGCCGCAGCAGCAATGATGCTGCTCTCAAGCCGGCCAGTCATATCTGTAAACGGCAACACTGCCGCCCTGTGCCCAAATACAGTGGTGGAACTTGCAAAAGTGACAGGGGCAAGTATTGAGGTTAACATCTTTTATAGAACTGAGGAGCGTGAGAAGGCGATCAAAGCAGAGCTTGAGCTGCATGGTGCAAAGAAAGTATTGGGAGTGGGCTCAAAAGCATCAGCAAGAATTCCGGAGCTCCAAAGTGAGCGCAGGCGAGTTGACCCTGATGGCATCTATGCTGCTGACACGGTGTTGGTTCCACTTGAGGATGGAGATAGAGCAGAGGCACTGATAAAAATGAACAAGACAGTGATTACTATCGATCTTAATCCTTTGTCTAGGACATCTAGGGCTGCTGATATCACTATTGTTGATAATATCGTAAGGGCCATGCCAGCATTGGTAGAAGCTGCACGCAAGCTCAGGGGTACTATGTCATTAAAAAAAATCATAGAGAATTTTGACAACAGCAAAAACCTCCAAGAATCACTCAAGATCATAAAAGGTGAACTCCAGTAATTGCAGGGCAGGACAAAACTCAACGTAAGTGATATATTAGCTAAGAAAGGAAAAGAAAAAATCTCTGTTCTTACAGCATACGAGTATTCTACTGCAAGAATATGTGATAGGGCAGACATTGACATTTTGCTTGTAGGCGATAGCGCAGGAATGGTGGTATTGGGCTATGCAAGCACAATGCCTGTTAGCATGCAAGAGATGATGATATTTTGTGGTGCGGTGGCAAGGGGAACCAAGCGCGCAATGATAGTCGGCGACATGCCCTTTGGTTCATATCAAGTAGGTCCAAGTGTGGCAGTTGAAAATGCAGTCCAGCTGATAAAGGCTGGTTGCGATGCAGTCAAGCTTGAAGGAAGTTCTGAGATTATAGATACAATAAAGGCAATAGTAGATGCCGGGATACCCGTTATGGGTCACATTGGGCTCAGACCTCAGACATCATCACTATGGGAAGGCTACAAATTGCAGGGCAGGACAAAAGAAGGAGCGATCAAACTGATTGAAGACGCCAATGTTCTAGAGAAGGCAGGAGTCTTTAGCATTGTTCTTGAGATGGTTGCAAGTGAGGTGGCAGATGCAATAACAGAGAGCCTATCAATTCCAACAATAGGCATAGGCTCAGGGCCTAGTTGCGATGGTCAGGTCCTTGTTCTACATGATATGTTAGGCATTTATGAAGATATTCGGCCGAGATTTGTAAAAAGGTATGCAGAACTTAGCAAGGAGATATTTGATGCAGTTTCAAGCTATAACCATGACATCAAAACCGGCACGTTCCCAGAGGAATCTAACACATTCCACATGGACGCAAAAGAACTGGACAAATGGAAGAATGAAAGAAGAACATGAGAGCAAGAAGAAGAAGAGGAGTTCACCCTTCAAGAGATATTCTTGGAACAGAGGGAAACCAGCTTGAAGGTAAGAAAATAGTACTTTGCATCACAGGAAGTGTTGCCGCTTACCGGGCAATTGACCTAGCACGGCTATTGATGCGACATGACGCAGATGTTCATGCTGTCATGACAGAATCAACTGCATCAATGCTGCTTAATCCTGAAATAATGAAGTGGGCCACAGGCAATGATGTAGTCACCAAGTTGACCGGTAACTTGGAGCACATCATATTAGCCGACTATGGCATGTCAGACCTCATCATTGTCTATCCATGTACGGCTAACACCCTTGGCAAAGTAGCAGCGGGTATCGACGATACACCTGTTACGTCAATTCTTAGCGTTGCACTCGGCAGCAAGATCCCAATAATAGTAGCTCCTGCAATGCATGAGGCTATGTATGAGAACATATTTGTCCAGCAAAATGTCAGCAAGCTGAAAGAGCACATGGTATTCATTGAACCCAAGATGGAAGGAGGCAAGGCAAAAGTGGCTGACCCTGAGCATATACTAAATGCTACAATTTCAGTCCTTTCCAATAAGGCACCGTTGTCAGGCAAGAGGGTACTTGTCACGGCTGGTAGTACCATTGAATATATTGACCCAATAAGGGTCATGACCAACCTAAGCTCTGGCAAGATGGGTATTGCCATAGCACAGGAGGCACAACGGATGGGCGCAACTGTGACACTAGTGTATGGTCACGGAACCCTAAATCCAGCAACCGGCAAAATAGTGCGCGTAAATACAGGTGAAGAAATGTATAAGGCGGTTGTTTCTGAGTTATCGTCGAAGAGGCACGACATTGCTGTAATGGCCGCTGCTGTTGCAGACTTTACTCCTGCAAAAAAATCAGACAAAAAGATCGATACAAAGCTAGGTAAGATGGAGCTGTCACTTGTTGCTACAAGAAAAATAATTGATGAAGTAAAAAATAATAGCAAAGACACGTTCCTTGTTGCATTCAAGGCAGACTACTGCGTATCAGACTCTGTCTTGATAGAAAAGGCATATAGAAAACTGAAGGAATGTGATGCCGATATTATTGTGGCAAACGACCTAGGCAGAAAAGGTTCAGAACCCGGCTCTGATAAAAACGAAGTGTTTATTGTTGACAGGAACAAAAAAATTGTCCACTTGCCTCCTGAGAGCAAAGCACAAGTTGCAAGAAAACTGCTAGAGCTTGTGGCTGAATTAACAGCAGAGGGTCGTAGCAAATGATGATGCTCTCGCAACAACAGTGACCACATGGAATTTTTTGGAATAATTAGCGTTGCTACCATACTACTACTAATACTACTTCTTCCTATTTCTTCTTGTATCCCTAATAGAATGCGTTGCAGCCTTTGCTATAAATTCCTGAAGTATCTTGCCATACCCGCAATCTCAAATCCTGCACCCTGTCCTCTGTATGATGTCAGGCTTGATATAATCAAAAATTTCGGTCAAAAACACTTTTTGGTCTCGATGTCACGAATTGTGCAAATGATCTTTTTGCTGCTCTGTGTGTGATCAGTTCTAGAGACTTGCAGATCGCCAAGGTGGCAAGAATCATAATGATCCTGACCCTCATGCATTGTTCAAGTCGTGCTAGCTTTTTTATTTCATCTTAGAACAAGAAGATCTTTTGTGAATCTGTTGAGCACCTGCGGCTTGTCATTATTTACGATTATGCTGTCCTCTATCCTCACCCCGAATTTATTCTCCATATATATCCCGGGCTCAACGGTCACAGCCATATTTGCTCTGAGCTCTTCGGTATTTTTCATCTTAAGCCAAGGAGGCTCGTGAACGTCAAGACCTATTCCATGGCCGGTTGAATGGATGAATAGTTTCTCATATCCGCGCTCTGCTATCAAGTTCCTGCATGCAGCATCAACCTGGCCGCATGTCATACCTGCATTTGCACTGTTGAGGCCTATCTTTTGCGCCTCTTGCACTATGCTATACACTTCCTTCATCTCTTTGGTTGCAGAGCCAAGGACAAAGGTTCTTGTCGCATCGGCTATGTAGCCAGCATGCCGGAGTGTAAGGTCGACCACTATCATATCTCCCTTGCTAAATTTTCTGTCTGTTACTTCAGCATGTGGCAGCGCGCTGTTGGGCCCCCCTGCTATGATCAGTGGATTTAGCGTAGACTTGTATGAGGGGGGGTTTGCACCCATTTTCATTGCTTCGTAGATGAGCTTTGCCTGCAGATCGCGCTCTGACAGACCTACCTTTATCTCCCCTTCGCATATTTCATACAGCTTATCCACTATCTTTGCGGCTTTTGAGATAATTCTGATCTCTGAGTGGTCCTTTATCCTGCGTGTCTGGAAGAATGGATCTGTATTAACCAAAATGTCGCAGCCGTGTTTGCGAATCGACCCGATAGTAGAGTAATCACTGCAGTCGCTGCATACTCTTCTACCTTTTACTTGTGAAACAAACGTGGAAATGAGTTCACTCCCTCTTTCAGTGGCAAATACTTCACAGTCTATTGAAGTCTTTTCGGCCCTTGAATACTCTAATTTGGGTGTGATCAACTTTGTTGTGCCATTGTCCATGCATACTGCAATAGCTTCACCCCAAAAGCCTGTGAGATAGAAAACGTTTTCCGGCTCAAATGCTGCAACTACATGGCTGTCCTCTGCTTTCTCTGCATGCTGCAAAACAGTATAACGGCGCTCCTTCATTGACAACTTGAAGAATTACAGCCTCCTAGTTTTATAAAGCGTTATGAGGTTGTAATTATTATTATTGTAATTTGATTTAAATATGGCTGGCTCGCCCGCTTTTTTTGAGACT
>CAYXGH010000014.1:0-15075 GCA_964464485.1 uncultured Nitrososphaera sp. | reverse complement strand
TCTAGCAAAGTACCCGACGCCGGAAGAAGCAGCCAAACACGCGTCAGAAGCACACGTGATGTTGCGCCATTTTGAAGAAGCCGTAAGGAAGATCAAGACACAGAGGGAAGGCAAGCCTACAGAAAAGGCAGTTCCATACTACCGTTAAGTCAGCCAACACATCTTCTTTTTTCTTCTTACTCTTTTTTTGTTGTACAATTCTAAAAATTTATTTACAACATACACACAGAAAGAACTCTCTTGCTAGGGGCAAATGTTTTTAAGTTATTGGTTTTATGATACACGTAACTAAAAGAAATTGGTTGAAAATTCTCAAATCCAACTCGTAGAAAAACCAACAACAGTTAATCTAAATCGCTTTGTTAAGCCCATTGACATTAACAAACTGGTCGCACAGTATGGCACACCACTTTATCTGATTGACGAGGATACACTTCATGCTAAAGCAAAAGAGCTACACAAGGCATATTCAAAGTTCAAGGGTCAGGTCAAAGTAGCGTACTCGATCAAGGCCAACTTTACACCTGCTGTAGTCAAGGCGTTCATGAAGGATGGCATAGCATTTGACCTGACATCTCTTGGTGAGCTCTACTTCATCAAGCAATGTAAGGCAGATCCGGAGAATGTAATCTATACAAGTGTCACAGAAGAGCTAGAAGAGTACATCGAAGTGTTACAAAGCGGCGTTAGAAGGATTGTTGTCAGTTCTTTTAATGGGATGACAAACTTATCCAAGGCGGCAAGCAAGGTAGGAGGAGCAGCACCACTGACAATGATACGTGTGAACCCGGAAGTGGGCGTCAAGGCCGAAGTTCGCGCTTCATATAGAAACAGCAAGTTTGGAGTGCCATTCAACGGCGGAACTATAGACAGCGCAGCTAAGATGATCAAGCATTTGATGGGAAGCGACCTCTTGAAGTTTGAAGGCTTTCATTTTCACCTAGGATCTCAAATCACTGACTTTTCATGTTATACCCATGCGCTGGACAAAATGGATGCATTCATAATCAAAATGAAGAAAGAAAACCCTGCTTTCCAGGTCAATACATTTGACATTGGTGGCGGAACGCCAATATTCTACAATGACCCTGTGCCAACTCCAGCGCAGATGGCTGAAAACCACATCAGCAAGCTGAATCAGCTAGCAGAAACGCACGGTACATCTACTCTCATGATCGAAAGCGGCCGCTTCCTCGTGGCAGAATCGTCAATCCTTGTTTCAAGGATAGTGAATACCAAAGAATATAATGAGCACAAGATAGTGATTGTGGACGCAGGCTACCATATCCTACTTGATGCTGCACTATTAAAGCAAGAATACCCACAAGAAGTAGTGCCAGTAGTATCAGACAGCAAAGATAAGACGACTGCACTTGCTACTGTAAAGAATACCCATCTAGCAGGAAGACTCTGCGATACATACGACGTTTTCCCGCTTTCAAAAGTGTCCAACCTAAGCGAGTCGGAAGTTGGACGGTATGTATCGTTCTACAATGTAGGCGCATACTCTGTAGTATTCAACATGCCATTCCACTGTCAGGCTAAGCCTCCCATAGTAATGAAGGATAGTGACTGCAAGTTCAGGCTGGTAAGGAAGGGGACAACTTACGATCAGTTGTTCCGAGAAGAAGGCGGAGAGCTAGAGTAATGATAGTTTCCACAGCCGCAAATATTTTTTGCTGGCGGGAACATTTTTTATATCAACAATTGCAATGAGTGCAAGTGAGTGATACCAAGAAAAAGACTCGCGCACACGTATTTATCAGAGGCAAGGTGCAGGGGGTTTATTTCAGGCAAAATACAAAACAAGTAGCGACTAAACATAGAGTCACCGGCTGGGTATGCAACTTGCTGGATGGTCGTGTAGAAGCAGTCTTTGAAGGCGACAAGAGCGATGTCAGCGAAGTAATAGAGTGGTGTCACATTGGCCCGCCAAACTCCAGAGTAGATGACGTTGATGTAAGATTTGAGAAGTATACGGGCGAGTTTGCTAGCTTTACTATCAACAACAACAACAATTAATTACTGAATTTTCTGATATGCTTCGGCAATCCGCTTCTTTGCACGCTCTGCGTCCTCGATAGTCACGACCATGAGAGACACAGGGGGTGTGCCTCTGCCATACCTTATTGACAGCATCAAAGAGTCACCAGCAGTTGGCTCTATGTCAAGAAATGTTCTGAAGTTCATGGTCTTGGAATACACTATCCTGTGAGGCCTTACCTCTTCCATCACATTGCTGCCAAGTGATATCACAAATTTTCGTAAGTCGACCATTATTGGTCTAACTGGCTCTTTTAACTTTTCCAAGTAGCTTTCAAATGTGATACAGCCATGCCTAGTGCCAAACATCAGATAATGATTGTAATGTCACATGTCCTTTATATTATTATTATTATATCCTGATCTTGATACTATTTCTCTTTAGGTATTTCTTTACCTTGTCGACTGTTGATTTTTCGTAGTGGAATATCGATGCGGCCAGCGCGGCGTCAACATCTGTCTTTTCAAACACGTCGAGCATGTGGCGGGCCTTTCCACAGCCGCCAGAGGCAATTACAGGCACAGGCACTGATTTACATACAGACTTTGTCAGCTCGATGTCATAGCCATTCTCAGTGCCGTCAGCATCAATGCTTGTCAGTAATATTTCGCCGGCCCCGCGCCGCTCAACTTCTTTGGCCCACTCGATGGCATCAAGTCCCGATCCTTCTTTGCCGCCATAGATCCTGACCTCAAACCAAAATTTCCTTCCATCCTTATCTTTGAATATCGTCTTGTCTTTTTTAACATTGTAATTTCTCTTTGCATCTATTGCTACTACAATGCACTGTTTGCCAAAGATCGACATCAGCTCTGATATCAATTCAGGGCTCTTGACCGCGGCAGTGTTGATCGAGACCTTGTCTGCGCCAGAAAGCAGTATGTCGCGTGCGTCTTCGAGCTTTTTGATGCCGCCACCAACTGTGAACGGTATGTCGATGACTCCTGCCACCTTTCTCACGATGCTTGCTATTGTGTCCCTTCCCTGCTGTGACGCTGTGATGTCAAGGAATACTAGCTCGTCAGCTCCTTGTTCGCGATATTTTTTGCCAAGCTCGACTGGATCGCCGGCGTCCTTGACCTCTGTAAAATGCACTCCCTTGACGACTCTGCCATTGTCGACGTCAAGACAAGGGATTATTCTTTTTGCAAGGGTCATTATGCTACTGCCTTCACCTTTTCGATGCTCACTTTGCCGTCGTACATCGCTTTTCCAATTATGACAGAACTACAGCCGGCGCTTCTGATCTTTATCACATCTTCTATACTTGAGATCCCACCGCTTGCAATTATTCTTGCAGACACAGCGGCGTCTGCCAATGTTTTGATATCAGGACCTTGCAATGTCCCATCGCGATCGATGCTTGTCAGCAAAAATTCATCAACACCTATTGCAAGAAACTGTGATATTGCGTCTGCAACTGTTGTTCCAGTAGACTCTTTCCACCCTTTCACCATAACCATACCGTCCATCTGATCTACTGAAATTGTTACTCTGTCTGCATTCTTCTTGACAAGCTTTCTTATGACCTCCGGTTCTCTATAGGCCATAGTGCCAATCACAACCCTTGATGCCATTGACAGCATTTCTTCAGCTTTTTCTAATGATCTAATGCCGCCTGCAATCTGCAGAGGGATCCTGACTGCTTGAGATATTTTTGCGATTAGCTCAGAATTACTGCCAGTTAAAAATGCTGCATCAAGGTCAACTATATGCAGCATGTCGGCGCCTACAGTCTCCCACTTTCTTGCAGTTTCAACAGGATCATTGCTATATTCTACCTTGTCATCAGGATTCCCCCTGACAAGCCTGACGACGCTTCCACCCATGATGTCAACTGCGGCTATGATCTTCATTTCGCTTCTTTTTCACACAATCCGATAAAGTTCTTTATCATAAGTGCACCAACATCGCCGGACTTTTCTGGATGGAACTGGACACCGATTAGATTATCCTTTTCAATCATCGCTGGGATGCTGACACCATAGTCAGAAGTCGCCACTACCAACTTACGATCCTTTGGTACAGTCTTGTAAGAATGCACAAAATATACCCATGACTGATCCTTGACTCCTTTTAGCAGCTTGCTCTCGCCTTTTATTTGGAGGTTGTTCCATCCCATGTGAGGAATCTTGACCTTCCCCTTTGGGAGCATTACAACCTCGCCATCCAATATCTTCAATCCTTCCAGTCTCCCTTCTTCGCTCTTGTTAAAGAGTATCTCCAAGCCAAGGCAGATTCCCAACAACGGCATACAACTGTCAATGGCTTTATCAAGGTAGCTTGCACTACTCTCTATTGATCTGATTGCAGGATCAAAGTTGCCGACACCGGGAAGCACCAGCCCGTCAAATCTTGTTAGTTCTTTTAGATCGTAGATTATGTCAACGCTTTCTGCTCCGTTGCGTTCAAGCGCAGACTTGAGGCTGAAGAGGTTGCCTGCGCCATAGTCAAAAATTGCTATTTTTGTCATTGCATAGCCCCCTTGGCACTTGGCACGCCCTTCCTTTTGCTGTCGATATTTGTGGCCATCCTAAGTGCCACTGCAAACGCCTTGAGCGCTGCTTCAACCTTATGATGATCGTTTTCACCATAGTAGACTGCCATATGAGTGCACGCATTTAGGTTCTGCAGCAATGATTTTGTAAAGTGCTCAAGGTCTTCTCTTGGTACCCCTTCAATACTATCGCGGGTAAGTTTCAGCTGCACGTTGTAATACTGCCGCTTGACTAAGTCGATCGACACGTACGCCAGCGCTTCGTCCATCGGGACAAGTGCATAGCCAAATCGTGTGATCCTTGTCCTATCACCCAGCGCTTTGTCTATGCTCTGCGCCAATGCAATAGCAACATCTTCTGCTAAGTGGTGTACGATGCCATCGTTTGACTCGCCAGTGAGAGTGATGTCGATCATGGCATGCTTGCCAATTGACATGATCAGGTGGTCGATGAAGGAGAGACGCGTCTTGATGTGGGTCTTGCCAGTGCCGTCGAGATTAATGTTAACATTTACCGCCGTCTCCTTTGTGACCCTCCCAATCCTCGCTTTTCTTCCGGCAGAAGCCAAGTGTATTTTAAACTACAGCGGTGTACTTTATTTATTATGTTCGGTAGTTGGTTGACGCTCCTTATAATTGCCTCAACGCCCTCCTGCTTGAATTTGTCTATTGTTTCGTCTGGCTCAGAGCTGTTGCCATAGATGCCTACAAATGCAATTTTTGCGCCTATCTCTTTCTCAGCGCGCCTTGCCATAAGCAGGTCTTCTGCAGAGTCACCCACATAGACTGCAGTTCTTGCACCCATCACTTTCATCGCACTCTTGACTGCATAAGGATTTGGTTTGGCATACTTGCGCTTTTTGTCCTCTAAAAAGACGCAGGCATCAGAGTTGAAATATTTTATTATGGGTTGGAGCGAATATTCTGCAGCAAGCCTGCTCCTGCCAGAGACTATTGCAAGATTGCCTTTGAACATTTTATTGAGCTTTTTCATCGTTTTGACACTTACTGCGAGCCTATCGTTCTTTATCAGCGGCCTGCCAGTCGTCCAATATTTGGGCTCCAAGTGATCCTGCTTTCTGAACAGGTCCGGCCCATAAAATATCTCATCAAATACCCGTGCAAGCATGCTATCTTTGACCGGTGCCGGGTAAGTCAGCACTTTTCTCCACTTGTCAATGTCATAGATAGCAAGGAACTTTTCTACCGAGATATAGCCACTTTCGTCAGAATGCTCTGCTACCTTGGTAAGGAACTTCCTTCCCTGCGAGATGCTCTTTGGCGGGTTGGCAAGGATTGCAAGAATTATAGCATAACTGGTGTCTGTGTCATTGTTAAAGCCACCGCTCTGCCTGAACTTCAAAATGATCTGATCGGTGACCAGGGTCTGAAAAGAACTACCAGTGATAAATTTGAGCACGTATTCCACAGTCTCTTTGATTGCAGCATTGTAGGACTTGCGAATGTCAACTAACACGCCGTCGATGTCAAAGAGTACACAATCATACATCAAATTATCTGTTCTATGCATTTAAGATACTTGTCATTCATTTCCCGCGTACCTATTGTGATTCTCATGCAGCCTTTGTGGTTAGTGATATTTCCCAGCAGTTTTACTACGATTCCATTGCTGTTGAGAGTTTTTGAAATTGCTTGGTAGTTCTTGCCAGTCTCCATGAAGATAAAATTAGCATCTGATCTGAAAATCTTGATGCCATCAATTTTTGATAATCTGGCAAACACTCTCTCCCTTTCAAGCCTCACGGATTTGATCGTCTGCTTGACCTGATCCACATCTTCAAGGACGCCTGATGCAATTGCAAGCGAAAGTGTACTTATAGGGTAGGGCGACTGGATGATAGATCTGAATATCCTCACAAATTTTCTATTTGACACTATGTAGCCAACCCTTGCGCCGGCAAGCCCAAATGCCTTTGATAGCGTACGAAGCACAATTACATTATTACGCTTTATCGCGTCGCCGGACAGTGAGTAATCTGCAAAGTCTACGTATGCCTCGTCGATCAACATAAGTCTGTCCTCAAGCGAATCGACGACTTCGATTATTTCCTGTCGATCAAGCTGGTTACCAGTAGGATTGTTTGGCGAGCAGATGTAAATAAGGTCTGACCTCTTTGCAGTCTTTACAAATGCCTTTTTGTCAAGCGTAAAGTCGGGCTCTAGAGGAACTTGATATACCTTTATACCATGAAGCTTGCACCGGTTAATAAAATACGAGAACGTGGGAGAAAACACTGTTGCACGTCTACCTCCAAGTGTTGAAAGCAACAGCTCAATTATCTGGTCAGACCCGCTGCCAACAGCCACACACTTTACGCTGACACCGGCGTACTTGGCAAGCCGAGCATAGAGCTCATCCATCTGGCCAAGAGGGTATTCTCTGAGATCTACCTGCTTTGCAGCTTCAGCTGCCACGCCTGCGACAAAATCCCTATCAAGCGCGAAATTTTCATTTGAGTCTAGCTTAATTGCACCTTCCACTTTTTCGGGTTTTGTATAGTGGCCTAGCCAAGCAATCCGCTTGATATTATCGTTGAGCCAGCTATTCTTTTTCTTCACTCATCCTCGCCTTCACTGCTTCATAGTGGTTCAAGAGTCCCTCTGCAGATGTAATTTCCCTAATGGATCTATCCACCTTTGCCAACCCTGACTTGTTTAGTTTCACCTTGTTTACTATTTTGACAAAGTCAAGCACTGACAGTGATGCACGGGACTTGCCAAATCCAAGGGTAGGAAGCACGTGATTTGAACCGAGGCTGTAGTCACTTGCAGATGATGGCGCATACGGTCCAATCAGCACAAGTCCAGCTGAATCAATCTTCTTGGCAATAGCGTCAGCATATTTACACATTATTTCTAAGTGTTCCGGTGCAAACTCGTTTACAAATTCAATGCAAGAACTTTCATTGCTACAAATGACAATAAAGCCATTGTTTTCTAGGCTTTTTTTCGCAATATCTGATCGTGTAATTTTTTTAACTATAGACTCTACTTGCTTCTGCACTTCTGATGCCAGCTTGTCAGATGTAGTCACAAGGCCGCAGACAGTGTCAGTGCTGTGCTCAGCCTGCGAGATCAGATCTACAGCAATAAGCTTTGAATCAGCAGTTTCATCGGCATATATCAGCAGCTCCGTCGGGCCGGCTACCATGTCTGTTGACACCTTGGCAGAAGCGACTAGCTTTGCAGCAGTAACAAACATCCCGCCAGGACCCACTATCTTACTGACTGGCCTAATCGATTGTGTACCATAGACAAGGGCAGCTATTCCCTGCGCGCCGCCTGCCTTGTAGAATTCGTCGACTCTGCAAATGTCTGCAGCTACCAATGTTAATGGGTCAATGGTGCCGTCCCTCCTTGGAGGAGATAGTGCTACAATCCTTTTCACGCTAGCGACCTTGGCAGGTACCGCGCACATGACTACGGTGCTTGGATATCGCGCCCTGCCGCCTGGAATATAGCACCCAACACTTGTAACCGGCTTGACCATACGATCTATCCTAACACCATCAGATGATACTACTATTCCTTTTAGCCGCTTAAGGATTGCCAGCTCGCTCTTGACAAGCCTCTGTTTCATCAACTTGACTGCCATAATCTCATCCTTTGTGACCTGCGCATATGCTTGCTTCATCTCTTGTTCGCTAACTCGTAGCGAATCAAGCCTTGCGCCGTCAAACTTTGACGTGTAATTGAGAACGGCAGGGTCGCCATGCTGGGCGACACCCCTCATTATTGCCTTTGCGCATTCCAAGAGCGAGTCTTGGATTATAGTTGCCTTGCGAAGCTGCGCAGCTTCGCAAGCAGGGTCGGCGACTTGGATTATCTTCATCAGGAATATCCGTCCAAGTTTATTTCGTCAAGTGGCAGTATTTGCCTTGGCTCTAATACAACTAGGCCCTGCGCCAGCTTTCTCAGCTTTGGCACTATCATAATAAACTCATTCTTATCGATGACGGTGTTGACGCCGTACCATCCTTCCTCAGAAAGCGGGCTGACAGTCGGTCTTTTAAGGGCAGGCAGTTCCTTTAACAATCTTTCCAACTTCTCCTTCCGGACATTGACAAATATGTGGAGCTTTTTCCGCCCCTCTACGACACCCCTGAGGAGTGCCATCATGTCAGCTATTTTTTCGCGCTTAGCAGGATCCTTGAGGGACTTTCTATTTGCCATCAGCACTGCAGTAGATTCGGCTACAGTATCTATTATTTTGAGTTTGTTCTGGGCAAGCGTGGTGCCAGTCTCAGTGATATCGAAAATGGCGTCTACATCTTCCGGTGGCTTGGCCTCTGTAGCTCCAAACGAGAGAAAGATTTCGACCTTTTTGTTTTTACCTATCCTCATCCATGGCGTAATTATCACAGGGTCGGCATTGCCATAGTATTCCTTGTACACGGCATTTGCCTTGATATGGGCAGAAGTAGTGGTAAGGTACTCTGAGGATATTCTTAATGTCTTGTTATTCTTGGCAAAGTCGGCTATCAGGTCGCTTAGGTTGTTGAATGGAAAGCTGGTGGGAGCTGCGATCACCTGTTTGACACGTCCGATCTCAAGGTCCAGCAACACTTCAACGTCTGCCTTTGCCTCAAGTATCCAGTCCCTGCCGGTGATGCCCACATCATAAAAGCCTTCCTGAACATATGTGGGGATCTCTTGCGGCCTCAGGATCTTGACATCAATATCAGGATCACCCAATTTCACTCGGTAAGTGCGACCCCGGCCGCTCACATGCTGCCACGCCTGCTCTAGTAGATTGAACGTGACCTCCTCGATGCTCCCTTTTGGGATCGCAAATTTTACAGTAGGCATTATATGATGTGACAGTTTGAGAAAGGTGCTTTTACTGGATATATATCTACTTACTAAACTTCCTTGCATGCAGCTTCATGTGACCAGCTTGAATACCCTCTGAGGATAGCGCTCTTATTGCAGCCAGATTCTGCGCAAGGCCGACAGCAGCCATCACCATTGCAAGCTCCTTTGCGCTTTTGACCCCCAAAATTTGAAGCGCAAACTTGGCAGTAGGATGGGCATTGACTACTCCTCCAACCACGCCTACTGCCAATGGTAACTCAATTTCACCATCCAAGTCGCCTTCCTTTGTCCTGCGCCAGCTAGTCAGCGACCGATAGGTTCCATCCCTTGCGGCGTAGGCATGCGCACCAGCTTCAATAGCCCGAAAGTCCTGTCCGGTGGCAAGCGCAACTGCATCAATACCGTTCATGACGCCCTTGTTGTGAGTAACTGCACGGTAAGGGTCAGAATAAGCAAGTGCATAAGCATAGAGTATCCGCTTGACAATTTGGCTGCCGCCAAGCTGTTCCTTATCAAAGGTGGCCTTGCATCTGACCATCCTTCGGGTAGTATAATTGGATAATATCTTTAACACAACTTCGCCACCGGTAATTTCGGCCACACGCGGCGCTATTGCTTCGCACATAGTATTTATCATATTTGCACCCATGGCGTCCTTGGTGTCAATGACCAGCTCTACGAGCAGCATATTGCCCATATTGTTTGGGCTTTTATCGCGCAGCTGTCGCACCTGCAAGTCAACTGCAGTCACAGACCTGCTATTTGAATTGGCAGTGGCAAGTAACTGGTTTTTGTTTCTCAATATCTTAGCCATTGCATGCTTGACGTTGCCAAGCCCAACAACTTGCACCTGACCTATCATAAGAGAATCAGCAGCCTCAGCAATAAATCCACCATTGACCTTGGCTATTTTTGCAGCCTTGCCAACTGCAGCAATAACGGATGGCTCTTCTATAGCCATTGGGATCACACACTCTCTGCCGTTTATGACGAAATTGGTGGCGATACCCATTGGGATAGACATAATGCCAATAGCATTTTCTATCATCCTGTTTGCGTCTTCATATGGAAGTGGTCTGAGCATTACTTCAATGTCATCAGATATTCCAGTAGCCTTTCCTATGTAGTCAAGGCGCTCTTCCCTGCTCATTTCATAGAACTTTTTCTCCACCGCCATTACCGTCATGCTATTGCGGGCGGATGATCCTTAAAATCTTGTCATCATTTTGCGCGGGTACGGCTCTTCCGTCTTTATTACTTGTGGTGACGTAAAGCGACCCATCAGAAGCTTCAACAACATCGCGTATTCTTCCAAAGCCGGTCAGGATGTTGCTTTCAACATCAGATCCCAAATCGATGAGACGAATGTGTTGAGCCTTCAGAGTGGCAAGCAATATGCCATTCTGGTAGCCTAAGATATCTGAAGCAGCAAATGTCATTCCTGCAGGAGCTATTGCAGGGTTGAAGCATACGATCGGCTTTTCAAACTTCTCGGCATTGCAATCTTCGATGGGCCAACCGTAGTTAGTGCCCGGTTTAATGAGATTGATCTCATCATTGCCCTCAGGCCCGTGCTCGCTTGCGTACAGCTCGTCTGTCAGGGGATGCCATGCCAACCCCTGAATGTTGCGGTGTCCGTAAGAATACACAGGCGAACCTTCAAAAGGGTTGTCTTCGGGGATGCTGCCGTCAGAGTTGAGTCGCAGGATCTTGCCTGCAAGTGATCCGGCATCTTGGGCAAGCTCGGGCTGCCGTGCATCACCTGTGGTGATATACAACTTGCCATCGGGTCCAAACTTGATCCTGCCGCCATCATTTCTGTCGGCAGCAGGGATGTTGTCAATGACGACTTTTGATTCGACTATCTTGTTGTCATTTTCTGTAAGCATTAGGACTTTGTTCAAAACAGCTGAATCATTGGAGTAAGTATGGTAGACATAAAGCAGATGGTTCTCAGTAAAGTTGGGATGGAGCACCAATCCCAAGAGTCCTGATTCGCCGTTCTGCATGACATTGATGTAAGCTACAGGATCTGAAAGAAGACTGCCATTCTTGTCTATAGCCATTATCCTGCCGGTCCTTTCTGTGAAAAAGAGCCTGCCATCCTCGGCGATGTCAATGGCCCAAGGCACGTCAAGGTTCTCGGCAAGCACCTGAACGCCAGAGCGGGTATTGTTGCCGTCGCTTTGTCCCGGCTCAGGTATTGGAAGTGTAGTCTGCGATGGCGTGAAAAAAGCAGTCGCGACTGCAGCCACCGTTACAGCGGCTATTGCCACTATTGCCAGCCGCCGCTCCTTATTCATTGTCATAGTTAAAAGCGGAGAAGCATTATAACCTATTCTGCCTGCAAATGTGTAAGGTTTAAAATAACAAGCACCTAGATGTTCTATTGAATGAAAGTATCAGAAATAATGGTGACAGACGTCGTTACTCTCACCTCTGAGGACACGGTTGCAAAAGCATTAAACCTTATGGCATACAAATCAATCAACCAGATACCCATAGTAGATGAAAACAGCAAATACCTCGGTATGATATTTGCTAAGCAGATCATTAATTCTACTGCACAGCCTTCTTCAAAATTAAAAAGCTACATTGTCAGCACGTCGACATTGAGGAGAGACCACGACATTGAAAGGGCTGCCCAGCTTGTAATTGGGAGTGGAAACCGCGCCGTGCCAGTGGTAGAAAAAGGCGAGCTCGTCGGCATTATCAGCGAAACTGACCTTGTGTTGACAGCAGACTTTGGACATGCTATTGTCGACGAGGTCATGTCTGGCGCGATAGTAATAGAGGAGAATACCTCGCTTGCTGATGCAATCTCTAAAATGAGAAGATACAACATTTCACGGCTTCCAGTGATAAATACAAAAGGCATCCTCCGCGGGACATTGAGTATACTTGACATAGCTAAGATAATTGCGACTCCTCGTGAGCGCACAAGCAAGTCTGCAGCAATCTCTGGGGGAACTGCGGGCATCAAAGATGTCAAGGTAAAAGATATCACAAGAAGGGCCTTTTCAGTCGAGCGGGGCACCAAGCTCAATGTCATGACAGACCACTTCAGGCAAAATGAAGAGACGGTTGTGGTTGGAGATGGAAGGCCAATGGGCATAGTCACCCCAAAGGATGCGCTTGAGCTTATTTTGCCCAAAAAGAGCAGCGAGCCCATCATCCACATGGCACACTTTGAAGACGGGCAGGACAGAATAGAAATTCAAGAACAGCTTGCGCGCTTTTTGGAAAAGATTCAGGGAAAGCTTGGAGATGTGAGATCTATAGTCGTGTATGCAGACAAGCACAAGACGCGCAAGTATTCACTTAGGACACGGGTTATCACGTCAAAGGGTGTGATAGATGCAAAGTCTGTGGGCTATGATCCACTCAGTGCGTCAAAGGAGCTAGTAGCACGGCTTGAGCGCAGGATCAAGTCTGAGCATAGCCAGAGAGTAAAGGACCGACAGCACCGCGAATCCCCAAGAAAAATGTAATAATAATAATAATATTCATAGTGGCGCGGATGAGGAGATTCGAACTCCTGATCGCCCGAGGGCGAATCGGCTTACCGGCGCTTGTCATCTCAAGGCCGACGCATTATTATGTTCACCTAGAAAGAAGACCACTCTGCCACATCCGCGCTACCAGTTTCTTTTAAGTTCCTACTATTATATGTTAATTATACGATAAAATCGCTTTTTTCTACGATATATGATTCTATACGGATATGGGATAATCCGTCCGGCCAGAATCTTTTGTTTGCAACAGAAATTAGTTTAAATAGCAACATGTGGCAAACTCGTCCCTATTGAAGAACAACTGTCAAAGTCCATACTCTCAAATAAAACGAAAAAAGACAGGAAGATCTTTGTGGCCAAATAGCCCCTGATCTAAGCTGTACAATAAACGGAAGCAGGAGGCCTGCAGTCGGCTATATCATATGATAGCTCAAGTCACATCTAACATGACAGAAAGTATGAGTCCTTGTTTGCAGCTATACGGTGTACTTTGCAAATTATGATGATCCTAGAGAAGATGTTCATAGAATGCAGTAATGGCTATAGCTCTTTCTTCTTGATGATGAAAAGGTATAATATGAATATTTACAACAGAACCTATTTCACCTAACCTGCGACCAATTTTTATACCTGAAACACAAGAAAATATCTGTGCAAGAAAAGAAAGGCGGACAAAAACTGAAGTCAATTTCTGTGCTTGTGCCGTTTGAGAGGGTGCAGGCTAGCCTTTCTAAAATTGGGTTTTTGCTAGACGACACTGTTACGATTGTTGCTGACGGCAAGTTCTGGACCAAGATGCGGTACATCAGGGGCAACGAGACGATCAGCGTTTCAGAAGAGATTGGAGATGCCTACCCAAAGGATCCGATAATTACTATATGTGGCTCCATGATGACAATATCAAAGGTAGTTAAGGGCGTTGGCGGATAAAATTGCCACTTTATGAATGTAATGAGCACCAATTTGTGGAGAATATCCGGCGTCTTTTAGAATCAAAGGAAAAGTTCCTTGTGAACCGCAAAATGATGTTGCATGATGACGCTAAGTACGGCCCAGCCATCATGCCGGACTACGAGTTCAAGCGGTACGAAACGATATGCACAAGGAAATCGGTCAACTCGACAGTTTATGCCAAAGTGCCATTTATTGATACCTTCCACCACAACAGAATGTACGACGAGGGAGAGAACCTCCACTCTGCCAGCGCGCTGTTGTTTCCAAGGATGTCAGTTCCTTACTACAGAGTCGAATACTCGGTCAATGTATGGGGCGGGACTTATTTTTTCGCATTTGATGCATTATTCAACCCCGAAGTAGTGATTGAGAAGAGGAAGGGTAGGAGGTTTGGAAAAGAGGGCGCTCTGATTCACGTGTTGAGATATAACTCGCCAGAGGAGCGCGTGCTAGCGATCAACTTACCAAAAGAAGTGATGGTGTTTGATGTCAAGCACATGGTGCGGGTAATAGATCACTCTTCAAACTTTTAGCATCCATTCAAAAAAGGCATGAAGCGAGCTTTTGAACGGCAGTGACTGCATGTTCTTGATGTTAAATCCTAGCAAGAGCATTCTTCCTTCAAGTTTGTTTTCTAATGCGGGCGGCAGTTGCTCCGCATTAAGAGGCGGAAAGAGTTCAAAAAAGAAGTCCTGCCTGTAGTATGCGACATGCTGGGCAAAGCAGTCCGATAATATTAGTGGGTCACCGACAACCCGCCTGTCTACATCTGGCTGCCTACCACCACCACTATCGACAACTATTTGAAGCGACCTCTTTGTGTAGTTCTCACGGGTAAATCGGGCATCCATTTTCTGTGGCATGGAGATATAGACACGGATATCACTTGCCACTTGCTCGACAGTCCTTTTTGCTAAGTCGCTTGCCGCATTGACCTCAGATTCTCCAACGACTTCATAGTCTTTGCCAAATAGGTAGAATACGGCCAAGAGCTCATCCTTTCCGAGGAATGGAAAGTCCATCTTGGCAGCCATGAACTGCTTTATCCTGACTGAAATGTCAGGAGGTAGGAATATACCCATATAGGAATCGGCAATGACAGGCAACTCTACTACTTTCTAGTAAAGAACAAAGAGCTCAGAGATAAAAGAAGAAGGAAGGAAGAAAAGGCGCGCCTAGTGCGCATGTGGCGGAGGTGCACTACCTTTAGACAAGGCTTCATTGAATGT
>CAYXGH010000013.1:0-15083 GCA_964464485.1 uncultured Nitrososphaera sp. | reverse complement strand
CTGATACATTAAAGGTATATGTTGATAATTTACCTGACTTTTTTGCTGTTTTGACTGTGAAAATTGGTAATAGAGTCCTTAAGTTAACAGAGCCGTCAGATAGATGGAGATGGAAATATATGCAGACGGATGGACATGCGCAGTTGCAACCTCGTTGCCTATGCGTGAAGGCATGCATGCATGCATTTCTTCTTTGTTCATGTAAAGTCGATTTATGCAATAATCAACCGATCTCGACCCACATCCTTTTCTTGCTTTTCAGCAGCGCTTGGCAATCATGACGTTATTTTCGACCTTAAGGTCAGTACCTGTGAGGGCTCCTTTGGTTTTAATAATTGCTGTCTTTCTTTTTGGGAATATACCCCTAGGGAATACCCAACCCCTATCCAACCAACCTGTAACTCTGCAGGAGCGCGATAACACATTTCAGAGCGTAAGCGGTAAATTTAATATAACAGTGCCGGATGGTTGGGTGATTCAAGACATTGACAATACCAACACCTATACTTTATTGGAGGAGATGATGCAAGGGTCAAGACTACTAGCACAAATCTGCCCCCAAGATCAGGCAATTGCTGATGTTGAGGGAACTTACGACTGCAAAGAGTCTAATCAGAGTATATACATCCAACAATATCCCAATCTAGCCGACCAACCTGAATTTGCTTCTATTGCCAGCAGCAACATCAGAAATGAGAATCTTCTAGACTATTACATAATGAAGCTTCAGAAGCTTGGTTACAATGAAATTACCATCCTTCACAACACAAACATGACGATTAATGTTATCAATATCGATACAAATAAGAGAATAGCAGTAGTGCCAGCCAATCTTGTAGAAATGAGATATAACAGCCCCAATTCAACTGACACAAGAGGCTACTTCCTGTTAGCTGCTACAAATGCTACATCAAGCTTAGGAATAATATCAGGATATGGCCTCTCTTATGAGGCTAATGCAGCAACATTGCCATCTATCATTCCCCCAGAACCAATTCTGCGCATATTCCAAAGCTTTGAGTTTGTCAAAGAAGCAAGAGAAGGAGGATTAGCAGCGCTAAATGTAGAAAATAATGATGATGATTATGGCAATGACGCTTTTAATTCAACTGGGAGACCAACTCGATATCTTGAGCATCTATTGTCTCCTGCTCTTGGTCTTCATGAGCAGACTAACGCTGACAATAGCAGGTCATGAAGCAGTTGTTATCGTAATGACGATGACAATAACAACAAAAACAAGAAGGACTATAAAAGTCATCCAGTAAGGATGGTCCAAGGGACATCAACCAACATTGGTACACAGCATATAGTCTAAATCCAGTTAAACTGAAGATAGGAGAAAAACAGTAAATTGGATAAACTAGGACACTTCACCTCATATAGTAGCTTCAGGTCAAACTGGAGGGGCAGAGAGTTGCAAGCAGCTAATGTGTTTTAGAGACAGAAACCCCAGCATCTCAATTAACAAATCCGGCATGTACACATACATGTACTTCTGCTGCATACTGTATCCAAATATGGTATGAACGCTCATAGTTCAGAAGAATATCAACCTCGTTACCACTAGGACTCATCTACCTATATTCATCGAGCAACAGGACAGAGAGAGATATATTAGATGACAATGATGTGTTATTTTTATATCAATTCATCAGAGCTTCTGGACAAGATGAAAGCTTGCCATGATGACGATTATCTCAATAAAATATTGAAGAACTTATTGCCTTATAATGATGATAAGTCAACTGTCTTTGTTGATCCTTGGTAAGCCTTAATGAAAAATCATTTTCATGATAGCAGCAGAATGCTTTTAGTCTTATGTCTATCGTTTTTGGTATAGACAGCTCATAATTAACCAGCTCTTTTTCTCTACCAAATAGAAAGAAAGACCCCATGTCTGCTATACTAAAAATGCCGCTTTTCGAATCGTTTTGTGCTCTGATCGCTAACAACTCTATCAACCTCAACACACCATAAAAATTAGCCCTCTGATATCCTTGGACTGAATCTATTATGACAAGGGAACCATTAGATTCGTGCTTTTGCACGTTAATCTCATTTTCACTCAGCATGTCTGACTGTATCAGGGGTTTCATAGGTGGTAACAATAAGCATTATTTCATTGTTCTTTTCTAAAGCCTTTTTTGAAAACTTAGTGTAAATTTCTCTCAATGTATAAAGGTCCTCGTAAATTATCATATTACGCTCGTTATAGCAAGAATTTTGCAATTGGTGTTCGCTATTCCTGTCAAGAGTCATCTTATCGTGTCACAGCCAGTAGCTTTACAGCCACGTCTCAGAACTGGATCTGATATGATATATAGCTATTATATATTTGACAGGGCTCTGTTAACTTAAACACCACCTCCAATCCCAAACATATTATTAAATCGCATTCTATCGTCAGCAGACATGTACAGATACAGGAAGAATAGTTTCAGCCAATTCCATACATGTTTCCTGTCACAGTCTGGTTTTCTGCAAGGAAAATGGTCATCAAAACACTCTGTCCTGTCCTTCAGATATTGGATGAACCTCTCTCCATCAGGTTCTTCATTTTGATACCATATATACCTCATGCTTCAGTCTGAGCCATCTGCAGGCTGTATTGTACCATAGAGCACCATCTGTAAAGACTGGTTTCCTACCATACCTATCCCTAAGCTGCTTGAAGAACCGATAACATATATGAAAATCGTCCTTTCCCTCGATAGATATGCATATCCTCAAACATATACGTCTAGGTTTGGCTCATATGCCATCCACAGCCAGTACTCGTGACCATCTCTACTTTAAGGAGGGTCTCGTCAACAACAAATATCTGCTTAACCTGTCGTCTCTTTATTCTGAACCTATCTGCTGCTGCCAATTCCGAATATCTTTGAACCCATTTCCATATGCAGACATGGCTCCTTTTCAATACCTGCTGTCCTAAACATTTGGCTGCTAGTCTAAAGCTCCTAGAACTAAAATACAAAATACAAGTACAATCCATAGCTGATTATGGCTGGGTCTGTCCTATTGCGATTCATTTGGTCATGAAAAGCTAGGACATACCTAGCTATAATCTTGCCTTAAGTTAACAGAGCCTTTGACAGGCATAGTGATTCATATTTTTACTGTCCACTGCACGGGCTCAGCGAATAGGATGGGATTCTAGCCAATCCTTGTCATTATTGCGTAAACCTTCGCTCAAATCAAGGTTCAATAATGATGAGAATACCAATTGCCGATATTGTTATACACTAATGGTATTTTAGAAATTTTAGGAAAGAACGTGAATCTCACTCTATATTGCTGGCAGACATGCGCGTATGCCTGGAATGATAGGCATACATGCAGTCCATAAGATACTAAAATCTTGAGCCGACATTCATGGAACTTTAATGACTGCCGTTGGCTCAGAAACAATTCCACCTTTGATTGTAAATGAGGCAAATGTTCAAGGGAGTTTGTCAGTCAGTCTTGTGATTTTGGCTATATATTTTCCAATCTATAGCCAGATGCGGGACAATAGAAGATACTCTCTCCTAATTTTATATTCATTTAGCACCACCAGAAATTTTATTCATTAGATCTTTGGCTTGATTTTGTTTTTCTTCAGTTATATTGACGAGAACAATTCCTTCTAACGGCTGCCCATAGAGAACGGCCGAGCCCTTAGGGGCTATCGTAAATAGCGGCACAGCAAGCATGTCCTCTTCACCTTGAACTTTCACTGTAATGGGGGGAGGTGTTTCTAATGCGATTTGCAAAACATGAACCGCTTCCTTTGAAATCGTGCCTGCAGGGTTAGTGCATAACATTTCTTTGGCATGATAATTGATGGAGTGGTCACGCCGTGACCTCCGTTCCATGCCATCAATGACTGCAATGTCAGGCGTTATACCAAAAGATAGCAGGCGTTCGGTGGTTGCATCGCCAACTGTGATTATCTTCTTGGCGCCTTCTAGCATTGATAAGATCTTTTGCTTGGTTATATCTTTTTCAAGTACAAGCGTTCCAAAGGGTCTTTTTAGAATAGATTTGTCGCTTATATCAGTCGGCATTACTCTTTTTTGGCCTGCTCAGTTGCTTGAGCTTCGGACTGCTCCTGTGCTTTGATTTCTGCAGCCAAGATGCTAATCCTTCCCGCAATCAGCTTGGCAGCCTTTGTAAAGGCATGTGACTGCACTGACTCTGGCTCTGAAATTACGGTCGGCTTCCCAACATCACTGCTTTCTCTTATACCCGGATGGAGGGGGATGTCACCTATGAATGGTAATCCGAAGTCTTCGCTTATCTTCTTGCCTCCGCCTTTTCCAAACAGAGAGATCTGCTCATTGCAATGTGGGCATTGAAGGTAGCTCATGTTTTCAATGACACCGACAATTGGCACATTGAGCTTGTTGAACATTCCGATCGCCTTGACTGCAACGTTCATTGCGACGTCCTGGGGTGTGGTTACTATGAGAATACCCGTTATAGGTATCGTCTGCGCTATTGTCAGAGGCGCGTCGCCTGTGCCAGGCGGAAGGTCGATTATCAAATAATCTAGCTCACCCCAGCTCACATCTGTCAAGAATTGCTTGACGATGCCGGAAACAATTGGGCCTCTGTAAATGCCCGCCTGTTGCGATTGCTCGTAGAAAAAACCCATTGAAATGACCTTGACGCCCTCGACCTCTGGAGGTTGGATCTTATTATTGACTACTTCTGGCGATGCCTTGAGCCCAAGCATTAAGGGGACACTTGGGCCATAAATATCAGCATCAAGCAATCCAACCTTCGCACCAGCATTGGCTAGCGCAAGCGCAAGGTTTACAGAAACAGTGGTCTTGCCCACGCCGCCCTTGCCGCTTGCAACTGCGATAATATTCTTGACACCTGGCAATAGCTCATCCATTGAAAGCGACCTGCCCTCCATGACCCTAGCAGTAACCCTCATGTTCAGATCTTTGACTCCTAGGGATGCCATTGCAGCTCGCACATCACCCTCAATTTCGCTATTAAACGGGCAAGCAGGTGTTGTTAACTCTAGCGTAAATGCGACCTTCCCGTCGTTTATCGATAGGTCCTTGATCATACCCATTGACACAATGTCTTTGTGAAGCTCAGGATCTACAACTTTCTTGAGTGAGCTGAGAACCTGATCTACAGTTACCATTGTAAAAAATTTTGTCTTTACTGTATTTAAATCATCGTACCGGAGGGAAAATCAACCAACTTTAGAAACACTGTTCAAAGTTATATTAGCCAATTTTCTTACCAAACGCTAAGAAGTGAGCACTTTAGGTTTTCTGACTGCGAAAAATACATTGCGCCATTATCGGAGGTACCATGGCTGGTTTAATTAAAGAACAAAGAAAATGTTGAATAAGCGTAAAAAGAGATTTGAACTAGCCTCTTGTATGTGATTAACCTGCGGCGTATGATCTTGAAGTATTACCACTAGGACCCAAGAAAAAGAGTAGCTCCTTTGTGAAAAATTAGGAAGAGAAGATTTTTCTCACGTCTTGAAACCTTTTTCTCAGAGTCACGATACTAATATCACCGGACACCGCTATTTGAGCTTGGCTTACATTCTCTCCTTCTCTTAGACATGCAGCGTAGAGCACGGCTACCGCAAGCGCGTTAGGATCTTTACCATGTGAAATAGGATCATTCTTGATGGCTGATAGCATCTCGAGACCACTCCTGTAGGTCTTCTCACTTACCTTCGCTTTATTCGCTATCTTTGCTAGGTATTTGTTTGAGTCGATCACTGGCAACTGAAGCTCAAGGTTCTGCACAAGCAGTCTGTAGCATTTGCCGGCAAATATCGGATCAGTGTTGGCTACTGAAGAGATTTCTTCAAGCGTCCTTGGTACAGAAAGGTCTCTGCAGGCAGCATACACTGCTGCGACTATGAGGGCCCTAATTGATCGTCCCTTGATTATCCTCTTGTCAAGGGCCTTCCTATAGTTATATGCAGCTTTCTCGATCAAAGTATCGCTGAGGGAGAGCTTGTCCTTTATGGTACTCAGTATGGCAAATGCATTTTTCAAGTTACGGTGGTAACTCCGATTATTACTTGAGATCTTGTTCCATCTGCGCATCCTCTGAACTTTGCTTCTCTGCTCAGCACTTATGGCTACTCCATTTGCGTCTACGTTCGCGTATGAGATGAAAGTAGATAATCCCATGTCATGAAAAGCAAGTGAAGAGGGCATACCTGTCCTACTCTTGCTTTCCATATCCTCGCCCGAGTAAGACCTCCATTCTGGCCCCATAGATTCAATATTATCCTTAACTACCATGCCACACGAAGAACAGATGGCTTCGCTTGTTTCAGAATCAAAAACAATTGAAGTGCTATTGCATAAGGAGCAAGCCTCTGCTGGTTCCGATGAAAGTTTGTAACTCATGTCGCAAACGATAGGTGCGGAATTGATTTAAATGCCATGTATACATTTACAGAAAAAGCATTACAATGTACTGCATATCGCTACATAAAAGAATACTATAACACAGGAGCGCTCCATTTAAACGCCTAATCGTCGCCGTAATTGTCATAAATGACAGTATTTGCGGAGGATGCCCGCTCATCTTCGATTACGCGATCATTTAGGTTTGAATCTGATGTGCTGAGAGTGCTTGACGAAGAGGCAAAGCGGATGGGAATATCGGTAAACGCGCTCGTAGGCATTATATTGCGTAGATACGTCGAATTTACGCGCTACGTATCAAAGATAGACATGGTTGTGATAAATCGTGAAGTTCTTACCTCTCTCATTGACCTGCTAGGCGAAGAAGACCTTTATAAGATGGGAGTAAAGCTGGGGCAAACAGTGCTAGCAGACACAATCATGTTTTGGAAAAAGGAAACCACCGAAAAGGCAGTGATGGAGTACATCGAGAAAATGGTCTGCAGATACGGCCGCCTTGGCACTTATGATGAAAGGAGGATGCCCGGAGGCCAGATGGCTATAGTGGTGCGCCACAGGCTAGGTAAGAATGGCTCACGCTTTCTTCAGGGTTATCTGCATGAGGGAATAAAGACCACACTAGGCATCGATGCAATCTTCGAAATCACTGATTCATCAGTCAAATGTGAAATTCCTGCTAGAAGGTAGCAAGCCTTCTATAGGACAAAAAGTTCATAATAACCTCTCCATCTAGATTGCCTGGATTATGTTTGCCATAGTGCATATGAGCGACGTTGTTAGAATTCCTCCAAATAGGCTTACCCACTCTCTGAATGATGCCGCTGTCCAGATTCTCAAAGAAAAATACGAAAGCATGATCAGTCCCGAAGTTGGATATGTCATTATGATAACAGATGCCAATCCAAGTCCCGTTGGCAAGCTGGTCGCTGGCGACGGTGCGACGTATCATAGAGTCACTTTTAAGGCTCTTGCATTCTATCCCAAGCTCCAAGAAATAATTGAAGGTGAAGTAGTCGAAATTACTGACTTTGGGGCGTTTGTAAGGATAGGACCTACTGACGCTCTTCTTCACCTCTCTCAGATTACTGACGACTATCTTAAAAGCGATGTCAAGCAGGGAGTCATCGTAGCAAATCAGACTGCCCGGTCGCTCAAGATCGGATCTAAGATTAGGGCAAGGATAACTGCAGTAAGCCTTGGCAAAGGAGCAGGGATGGGCAAGATAGGCATAACTTGCAGGCAGCCTTTTCTTGGTGCCGTAGAATGGGTTGCTGATGAGATTAAGAAGGCAAAGGCTGGCGGAGAACAACAATCAGCTACTGCAAAGGAGAAAAAAGGGGGGGACAGGAAGTAATGGTCAAAGAGAAAGCATGCAGAAAGTGCAAAGTGATAACTACGGGAAAAGTGTGTCCCAACTGCAAGTCAACGGACCTAAGCGCAGACTGGTCAGGTATTATACTGGTTTTTGACGCTGGAAATTCGCGGGTTGCTAAGACGCTCGACATAATCACTCCTAATAAATATGCGCTTAAGGTCACTTAGATGGACGATCTGCAAACATTTCTCAGCGTTAGAGAAATACTTGCCAATTTTTTGCAAGAAGATGTTGGTGCAGGCGATATTACAAGCGATAACATAATTCCTGTAGACCTTGCAGCCAAGGCAGAAATCGTATGCAAGTCGCGCTTTGCAATTGTATGTGGCCTTGAAGAAGCCTCCATGCTTTTTGATATTTGTGGCTGCAAGAGCGAGATTCTTGTCAAGGATGGCTCAAAAGTAGTAAAGGGAACGGCGGTTATGAATGTGTCAGGCTATGCCAGAGCTATCCTCAAGGCAGAAAGGACAGTGCTTAATATCATAATGAGGATGAGCGGTATAGCAACTGAGACTAGGCGCATGGTAGACCTTGCAAAAGGCGTTACAATACTGGCGACCCGAAAGACAGCACCAGGGCTACGTTATTTTGATAAAAAGGCAGTCGTTTTAGGTGGCGGAGCCACCCATAGAATGCGGCTAGATGATATGGTGTTAATAAAGGATAATCATCTTGTTCTTGTCTCTGATCTTGGAAAATGTATCAGGCTTGCCAAGAAAAATGTCAGCTCGTCGATAAAGGTTGAATGCGAAGCAAGTACCAAGGAAGAAGCATTAGCAGTGGTTGCAGCAGAAGCAGATGCGGTCATGCTGGATAATTTTACTCCAAAACAAGCTCAAGAGACGATAAGGCAGATAAGAAGAATGGGGCTCCGAAACAAGGTAAAAATAGAGCTTTCAGGCGGCATTAATCAAAACAATATCAGACATTACTCGAGGACCAAACCTGACTTTATTTCGCTCGGCTACATTACGCACTCATCCAAGGCAATTGATTTCAGTCTAGAAATTATGAAATAGCTAGCATTCGATCAATTGCAAGCCACGCCTTCTCTGCTGTATGCTCTGGCACCTTTACTTCATAGATATCTTCCCTCAACGAATTGTAAACCTTTTCTAAAGTGATCTTTTTCATATACTTGCACGTCGCATCGGACTTGAGAGGTATGAACTGCTTCTCAGGGTTCTCCTTCTGCATGCGATACAAGATCCCGGTTTCAGTAGCTACTAGGAATTGCTTTGTAGCAGATGCTCTTGCGTGTTTCATCATGCCTTCAGTTGAAAGTATGTGAGCGTTCTTTGCCAAGTCGTCCCTTGATATGTGATATAACACTGAAGAAGTACAGCTACATTCTGGATGAACTAGAAAGTCAGCGTTTTTGAAGCTTGCAAACATCTTGTTAATATCCTCTGCCTTGATACCAGCATGAACATGGCATTCACCAGGCCAAATGTACATGTTCTTTCTCTTGGTTGTCTCTGCGACGTAAGAACCTAGAAACAGGTCAGGCAGAAACAATACTTCTTTGTCTTTGGGGATGCTATTTACTACCTTCACTGCATTTGAGGACGTGCAACAATAGTCAGACAAGGCCTTTATTTCTGCAGTTGTGTTGACATAGCTTACGACTAATGCATCGGGGTGCTCTGCCTTCCAAGCTTGCAACTCCTGAGTGTTAATTGTGGAAGCAAGCGAACATCCAGCCTCAAGATCCGGTATCAGGACTTTTTTATCTGGACACAGAATCGAGGCTGTCTCAGCCATAAAGTGGACTCCACAAAATAAAATTATGTTTGATTCTGTAGTGGCTGCTTTCTTTGATAATGCAAGTGAGTCACCTATAAAGTCAGCTATGTCTTGCACTTCTGGAAGCTGGTAATTGTGCGCCAGAACCAGGGCATTTCTTTGTTTCTTTAATTCAAAGACACGATGCTTGTAGTCTAGGTCTAACATTGTCATGTGAGCTGATAAACATGAGATATTAGAGAGCGTCTACATTTAAAGTAGTACAGTGGAGGACAACACTGCCCTCAAAATTGAATTTAAAGGCAATACTTGCCACCATCTCTACGAAAATAGATTGTTTACGCCATATGGCACTTTGGTGTAGGATTGCCATGCATACAAATATAAATATTAATATATAATTACACAATGGAGATAAATGCCAACACACGGATCGCTTACAAAAGCCGGGAAGGTAAGAGGTCAGACACCAAAGATTCAAGGCAAGCTGCGGCTGAGGCCTATTGCTAGACTTCGTAACAAAGACAATTTTATCAAGCGATTTGAAAAGAAGAGGCTTCCAGGCCAAAAGAAGCCAGAACGACGCGGGGGCAGAAGGTAAAAATGCCCTCTTCAATATCTTATAACTTTAGTCATATTAGATGCCAAGGAAAAATGTTGGGCTGATAGGTTGCGGTACTATTGGGACGCATCTAGCTCTGGCCCTAGAATCCCACATCATAGCTAATGCCTCGCTTGTCGGACTGTTTGATATTGTCGATAACAATGCAAAGAGTCTAAAGTCAAAGCTGAAGAGTAGCCCTGAAGTTCATCCTGATTTTAACAGCTTCATTGATTCCCCAGCAGACATCATAATAGAGGCCGCCTCGCAGGAAGCTGTCAGAAATTTTGGCAAGCCGATAATTGAGGCTAGCAAAGACCTAATGATAATGAGTGTGGGTGCCCTCGCAGATACAACCTTTTTAGCGGAATTGCTTGACCTAGCTGCTGTAAAGAAAGGCCGCAGCAAGATCTATGTGCCAACTGGAGCAATAGCAGGCATAGACGCAATACGTAGCGTCAAGCACCTTCTAGATTCCATTACACTTACAACCACGAAAAGTCCAAAGGCGCTTGCTGGCGCCCCATTTTTTGCGACAAGAGAGGTGAACCTTGACATTATAACGAAGGTCACAGAAATTTATGAGGGCCCAGCTGCAGAGGCTGTCAAGTTGTTCCCTGCAAATGTCAATGTTGCTGCTGTGCTGAGTCTTGCCGGCCTAGGTGCTGACAAAACCAAGGTTAGAGTGCTAGTAGATCCCCACGCCACTACTAACCGGCACGAAATTGTGGCAACCGGTAGATTTGGTGATATAAAAATAACTGTCAACAATGTAACAGCACCTGGAAACCCTAAGACGAGTTTTCTTGCTGTCCTTTCAGCAATAGAATGCCTTCGTTCTATATGTGACGATGCACTGAGGATAGGCTCATAGTAGTTATCCTCTTCTTAGTTTATATTGGGTTTAGACTTGACCAATCCCAAACATGAGCTACGGAGGAAACGATAGCTTCGGTCCAAAGCCTGTGGAAACAGGTAAAGAATACGACGTACAGATCACTGAAATAAGCCGCAAAGGCGACGGGATTGCGAGAATACAAGGATTTGTTATCTTTGTAAAGGGAGGAAAGGTAGGTCAGAACGCGAAGATCCGGATTAGCCAGATCGGACCAAGGTTCGCCACGGCAGAAATCATCGACGGCTCGACTGCTTCACCAAACGAACCAACAAGTTAAGTTACTGCGCTCTGACAAACGTACGCAGTGACACTTTTTTTCTTATCATTATGATTCTTCTCGTTCAACATTTATCTTTTCTACTCTTCGAGCCTTCTTTATGCTTGCCTGTTGTAGTGTTCTAATTAGTGCATGCAGAATGCGCAATACAAGAGTCACCAGCCTATGGATCAAAGATTCATTTTGTTTCCGCCACATGTACTGGCGGTACCTCTTCGCTGCGAGTGCAGAATAATCTGACATACTATATCAGCTCATGTCTGTCTCCATGATATAACGGTTAACTCACCCAAAGAAATTTAGGTTATTTTGTTGAAAGATCAACTGCAGACATCTATGCAAAACAATATAATCGCCGTTGTGGCAATTTCCTTTGCGACAGTGGGGGCATTGTGGGGTATAGGCAATATCATGAGTCCAGAGCCAGACGTTGTTGATCTACCTATCGAGGATATTCTCCTCATAGCGCAGAGAAGCACATTTAACGATACCAACCCGGACGTTTACGTCGCCGTAAACGTTCCAACGAAGCTGGTTGTGCAAAACAATGACGCCGTAACCCATGACCTGAGAGTTGATGCATCCTCAAATGGCGGAATAACACCGATAAATACTGCCCCGCTGCGTGGCGGCCAGGACTTTCTCACAGCTATCGTAGCATCAAAACCCGGTACATACGAATATTACTGCTCCTATCATCCGCAGATGCGGGGACACATTATCGGTCAATAATGTCAGAGACATCTTTTTGAAAATTCTTGTTTCAGGTGTGTATATTACTATTTGCAGTTATTATATAGCGCTACTGCGCCACTATGTTTCATTTTATTAATAACGGGCAGAGAAAACTGGTTGAACTAAATTTTTTCCATGCCCTGTCAGGCTGAGTTCCTGTTCAGGTTAAAGATCGATGAGTCTAAAATAATCGCAATACAAGTTGACTCTTGTATACTTGGACAATCTAAGAGTTTCTTGTACCTTTAGGTAGATGTCCCAGAAACCTTCACTATTGTGAGTACATCTTCATCGGCTAGCTTGTGGTCAAGACCTACCTTTTGTCCAGCAAATTTCGCGCTCTTCCCCCACACAAGTCCGTAACGGAAGTTCTTGGCCATGTTTCTGTGAATCTTATTGCACACATCCTGGACAGTTGCACCATTCTTTATTATCATGGGCTCTTTGAAATCAGTTTCACCTCCTTTGGGCCGCATGTAAACTCTGATGAATCCAAGCCTTTGATATATCGCCTCTTTCAGGACGTCGATGTTAATACCGGAATCTGCCGAGACAGCGATAAAGTAGTTGGTGTTATTACTATTATTATTATTATTGTTGCCTACTATCTTTGACTTGATCTCCTGGACAAAGCTCGCGTTGACGAGATCTATCTTGTTGAGCACAACAACTGAAGGGACGTATATGCGGTTGCCATTTAGCGCGTCTATTAGCTGATCATCAGTAAGGTTTGGTTCCCTTATTATCAGTCGACCGTTGTGCAAACCGTAAAGCCTCATTATTTCCTTTATCAGCCTTTCAGAAGCCCTGATGGGCACTTGTGCATTGACTGATATGCCGCCAGTTGATGTCTTTTCGATCAATATGTTTGGCGGCTGCTCGTCCAATCTGATACCCGCTTCTGCTAGCTCTTTTTTTAGCACACCCAGGTGATGGGGCTGAAAGACGTCGAGCACTACCAAGACAAGGTCTGCGCCGCGAGCAACAGATAGCACACGCTTACCAAAGCCCTTGCCGCCAGAAGCTCCCTCAATAACCCCTGGCAAGTCAAGCACCTGTATCTTTGCTCCTCTGTAGTGCAGCATGCCAGGGACAGCCGTGAGCGTTGTGAACTGATAGGACGCCACACGCGACTTGGCATTTGTAAGACTATTGAGAAGCGTCGATTTGCCTACACTTGGCAAGCCAATAAGCACCACTGTTGCATCACCTGCCTTTCTGACATCAAAGCCAATATTTTCACCGCCACTATGCTTCGTCCTGCCGTGTACATTTTCCTGCATCTCTCGTTTGAGCCGTGCTATCTTGGCCTTGAGCAGACCTATGTGAAATTCCGTAGCCTTATTGATCTGAGTTCTATGTATCTGGTCCTGTATCTCCTTGATCTTCTCTGGGATGCCCATTGCTAGAGGTCATTATCATTGGCTGCATGGCGATAAAAATTTTGTCAGTTAGAGCAGAAATTTGCCCGCTTAGGCCAGGCCAAATCAACATGTGGACAGAAAAAGCTTTCCTCCTCCGAAGTAATGGCAGCGTAGGGATTTGTGGTACTCCAATATTATTGCCTTTAAGATTTTATTGTCCTGCTATAGTATTGCCAAGCCTTTTCGTAAACAGCTGTGCTAGCGAAGTATAACTAACCTAATATGAAAGATCTTCGTATCAGTTCAGGCATACCTCTTTCTTTTAGAACAGAATGCCAGGCTGGTCCCAAAGTTTAATTTATATTCTGCAGGTTATTGAGACTGTCAGGGCTCCGGTGGTGTAGTCCGGTTAAGCATCTCGCCCTCTCAAGGCGAAGATCACGGGTTCAAACTACTGCGAGATCATATGTTCCAGTGGGGATACATCCCGTCCGGAGCACCTTTTTTGATGCTTGGCAAGAAGCAGAGGTGGGATCCTCTATAAAGCCTCTCTTGTACTAACATAAAAATAGTTTTAGATCCGAGATATATACCACAATGGGAAAGAAATCCTTAGAAATAGCTGGACCTAACGTTGACAAAAATATCGGAATGCTGCATAGAGCCTATGCATTTGAAATGCAAACGTCTCACTACTTTCAGTATGTAGCTAACAACATAGAGGGATTAGGAGTCTTATTCGAAGACTTTTTTGGAGACCGTGCAAAAGAGGAGCAAGGACATGCAGCTGAGATTAATGACAGGTTGATGGAACTTGGAGCAAACCCAACAGACGACCCCGGCTCATGGGAGAAGGAAAGCGGGTTAGGGAAGACCGAAGCTAAGAAATATCTTTCACTTAGAAGCGCGCTTGAGAGGGCTTTAGAGATGGAAAGGTTTGGAATTGGGCTTTACAATGATCTTGCAAATGCAACAAAAGACAGGGATCATGGAACGTACCAGCTTGCATTGAAATTACTTACGGACGAACTCGAAGACGAGCAAACTATCGAGGACATTTTGGCAAGGCTCGAAATAAGGGATGTAAGAGAGCCTGGAGCAGCATAAGAAGGAAATAAACTACAAAAGAAGAAACAGAAAACAAGTAACTGAAATTAAGGAATAGGCATAGCTCTCTTGCCTCTTCTTCTCCTTCTCTTTTTTATAAGCAATGTCAAGGCAGATGATTTCGGCATTATGCTTGCTTTGATCAACTCTAAACCGCACCTTGAACACTTTCCTTTGATGACAGCTCTTCCATTGACGAGTCTAACATATGCCGCATCTGTGATAGGAACATTTTCTTTGCAGGAAGTACAATAGGTTTCCAGTGGCATAACTTGATCTGTTGGCATGTCCTTATTGTATATCAAAGTAGCAATAAGCAATAATTCAATTTCTGTGAGCCCAGATAATAGAAGCTAAAAGGCAATGGGCAGCAAAACATATTATTAGTGAAAGGCAGTGACTAGGCGGAAAGGAGCTTTGTCCAGAACCACAAATAGGGTCTATATATAATTAACACAGACGAACGAAGAGGAAGCATCAAATATTAATTTCCTTTGAATTATACGGGGACGAATCATCACCTCTATGACAGGTTTTTTATCTTCTTTTGATATAGGAGGACGAGAAGAG
>CAYXGH010000012.1:0-15746 GCA_964464485.1 uncultured Nitrososphaera sp. | reverse complement strand
AATAAGCGCCGGGAGAGGGATTTGAACCCTCGGGACCCTCACGGGTCACAAGCTGGCCGGTTTGACAAATTCCAGGCTTGCGCCCTACCGGGCTAGGCGACCCCGGCAACAGATAACATGTGCACTAGCTACCATATCAGTATATTAATTATGGGCAAAGACAAAGCTAAAAATTGAGGAATATAGCATTAATCAGTGCTTTTGGCTACTCAGGGGTTATCCGATCATTGTAAGGCAGGGAGTCATGTCGATTGCAACGATTGTATGTGCCGCTGTCACATTCCCGGCACAATTGAAAACCTTGCAAAGAATATTGCCAAGCTAGACCGCAAGCGGCCAGGTATTGGCGAAACCCTTTAAAATTAATTCTCAGAATTCATCAGGATTTTCATTTTCAAGCTTGTCAAGGTCGACCTCTGGGGGTATCGAGACATTGGGGGACTGCTCGCCCTTTGAGCGCCACGCCTTTGGATATGTGTTGGGCTTCATGATGATGCGTTTCATGACAAACGCTATACCCCGGACGTTCTGCTCGATCTCTTCTTTTGTCATCGCAGTCTGTGCCAACCCTACTATCTCTCCCTTTAGAGTGTAGACACCTACAAGCTCACCCCTGCGTAAGTCTTTTGGCACTGCTATCACGCCAGGCACTGCAAGGGGTGCGCCGTGGCAGAGCGCGTCGACTGCTGTATCGCGCACAGTGACGGCTCGTATACCTGCTAGGCAGTGCTCTATTGGTAGTACTAGTCTACGCAGTTTTTCCTCGTCCTTTCTTTCCTTGTAACGCTGATAGGCATCTGCAATATCATGCAGGCGTACAAGACCATCATTCTGTTCTGACAGGTTGCTTACTCTTGTCCGGCGGAGCTCTACCATCGTAGCTCCAGATGACACCACTTCGCCAATATCGTAGATTATCTTGCGGATGTATGTGCCTGCCTGACATAGAATACGAATGAGCACAAGCCTGTCATAATTTTCCAGGTAATCAAATTCGTAGACACTTCTCACGCGAGTCACACGTCGGACAGATGAGCGCTGGGGCGGCCGCTGATATATTTCACCTGTAAATTCCTGCATTATTTTTCTTAGCTTATCTGGTGAAACATGCGAGTGCAAGCGCGCAAGTGCATAGTACTCTTTTGGTCCTAACAACAGCACAGATAGCGCCTTGGTACCTTCTCCCAATCCTATTGGCAAAAGACCTGTTGCGCCGGGGTCAAGTGTGCCGCTGTGGCCGGCCTTTTCTATCTCCAATATGCGCTTCATCCATGCAACAACTTCATGGCTTGTAGGACCAGCCGGCTTATCCACAAGCACTAATCCATAATACAGCAGCGACTCAATTGATCTCTTATCCGGGTAATGGCCGTAGTTATCGTTGGTAATGTCATCATCTATCTTGATAAGGTTCTCCATCTGCGGTAGCATCATCAAGGTGGTACACCTATATGCCGTCTGACTATTAATTTTGATATCTCTACAAGGGAGTCAAGTGATAGCTTATCAGTGTTGAGTACATAGTCAAAAACGGTCAGATCCTCGCCAAAGCGAAAGCCGTACAGTCTGTAGTAGATCCTTTTATTCTCCTTATCCCTCAGCTTGGTTATACTTTTTGCCTCCGCAAAACTGATGCCGTCGCGGTTGGCCATCCTCTTGGCGCGGTTTTCCGGCGATCCTCTAAGCCAAAACTTGATAATGATGATTGATTCATCTACTACAAGCCAAGGCAATGTATAGCTTGTAATGACTGTCCCTCCTTTCTTCACTATCTGGATGAGCTTATCGTCTACTTTTTTGTCAAAGGAAGGATCTGATTTGCGTTCCTCCATGAACTTTTTTGCTTCTGTAGTATCCCACCAATCATCTCTTTTAACTGAATAGCCTTTGTCTTCTTCGGCAAGCATCTTTAGTATGTCGCCCCCATTGTACATCAAAATGTCAAATTCTTCTGCAAGCTTGCAAGCTATGGTGGTCTTGCCTACCGCAGGCCAGCCTGAAATTACAATACTAAATAATTTATTGGCGACCATCTTATCCTGTTAAGCTCGGCATGCTTGTCTTAGTCACCTTGGCTATTACTCCACTGAATGCAAACGAGGTTATCAGGAACCAACCCCACAGGTAAACCTGTCCCGGTAATCGGCAGGGACCGTTGAAGGTGGTTCCACCATCGGGATTTATTACAGGTTGGCCATTTTCATCTAATTTTGGTTGGGTGTCGGTTTGCACATTTTCGTCACTGCATGTTATCCATGGAATGTATATCGGCGATAGTGACACAGTTGCGCCAAATATTGAAGGAAACACAAAGATCCAGATCATGAACGACGGTATCATATAGAGAAACATCGGACGCATCTGCTGTTGCTGCATTTCAAGGGCCATCTTGTTTACATAGGCTTGCCTCTTTTTCAGCTCCTCGATTCTAGGCTTATCTTGCTTTTTGATAGCGTCAGTGTATTGCTTGCGCCATTCGTTTGTCTCCTTCATGACCCTTTGCATCTTTTCAATGTCTGTGGTCTTTTTCCGGAGCATCGAAAATGCAAAAGTCATGCCAACTGATATCAGGAGTAAAACTAACATAGCGCTTATCATATCAGGAAATATTGGGTGTGTGGTATACTCTGGCGCTAAAGGCCACTGCATCAAAAGATCCTGCAGCAGATTCAACTTCTATCTCCTAGCAGTATCTTTGCTATATTTGCTGCTGCTTCTCCCATATGACCGTCATTGTTCATGATTATTGCAAATGGCGCACCTGTCAGAATAGAGCAAGACGCCACCATAACTCTCGAGATATCAAGCTCCTTTTGGATATTTTCTGCAGAAGCAATGTCCCGCTGGCGAGTCTGGTCAGACTTGCGCCTCTCTGCTATCTCCCTTGGGTCTGCAGCAACCATGACCATATTCGTTGGCTTCATGATGCTTAGCAACCTCATTGGGAGACCTGGATAGTATCCCTCATCTGTGTTAATAAAAAGATGAGTGTCGATCATCACTATGTCGTCCTTCATTTCTGTAATTCTCTGAGCAGCTAAATCCTGCAGTCGCCTCTGATCTTCGACACTCATTCTGCGCATTTCATCGCGGTTCTTGAGACCCATCTTTTTGGCCTCTTCAAACATGATAGTGCCGAAAACAACAACTGTGGTCTTACGCTTATGGTTTAGCATCTCAGCTGCGCGGGTAATGAGGGTGGTCTTTCCCACGCCTGGGATGCCAACAATTATTGCACGTTTATTTTCTGCCAATTAGAGCCGCCAGAGTGGGCATATAGGTGTCGACCTGCTCTTTGACCAGCGTCTGGTAGTAGCTTACCATGATAGTGACCATTAACAGAATGCCGGTTCCAGTTCCAAAGACACCTAGTACATCAGAAATGCCAGCGAGAGTACCAATGATCATGCCGGATAGCAAAGTGAGCGAAGGGATGTATTTATTGAGAAGACTTTCTACCGATCCTTCGGATCGTCTAAAGCCGGGCACCTGCACATCAGCATCAAGGAGGTTGCGGGCCGCGGTCTTTGCTGAAAGACCGCCAAGTTCTACCCATAACCTAGAGAATACTGTGACTATTGCTGCCATAAATATTACATATACTACAGACCTTATAGGATCGGCTGCCGCTACATCAAGGCCTCTGGGAGCGGTAATGTAGTATAGGATGCCGCCTGTAGGGTTTGGTTGGCCTCCTCCTTCTGCACCTGGGTCAAATGTGGCGATCCAGTTGAACGCAGGATTGGTGTTATTTGGGTTATAATTGGCCCAAAGCATCTGCCCCATAAAGACAGCATTGGCTAGAAGCGCAGATGCCAGTATTACCGGTATAACTGAAGTGTAAAGCAGCTTGATCGGGTATACTGCAGTAAAGCCTCTATACTTAGTTGACACTATTGGGACATCGACATGTATGCCTTCAACATACACGATTACAAGTATAATTCCTACTGACAGGGCCAATATAAACAAGCTTGGCAACTGGCCAGTACGAAAGATCGCGTCAGCTCCCTGCCCATTAGCAATTGCGTCTATCGTGAACGGGAATATACCCACCGGGCCATCGTCTGCTGGCACTACACTGAACACACTCCACAGTATCGTCTGAGCTATGCCTGCCATGATAAACAGACTTAGGCCCGAGCCGACGCCCCATCCCTTCTGTACCATCTCGTCCATTAGCATGACGATTACACTGGCACCTATGAGCTGAGCAACTACTATATAGATGGCAAGGGGAGCATCCTCTGCAGTTAGCGGTCCATAGACGCTAGCCCCGTATAGTCCACCTTCTGCTACAATTACTATTATAGTGACTATCTTTGTCGCCGAAGTAAAGAGTGACCTGTCGTCTGGGTTCTTAAAGTCCAACTTGATCAAACCCGAGCCTTTTAACAACTGCATGAGCAATCCTGCTGTGACTATAGGTGCAATTCCAAGCTCCATGAGCGTTCCTTGTTGAGCGGCAAAGATGACACGTGCAAATGCAAGAAAGTCAAAGCGTGGGTCGTCTGTAACACCGTATAGTGGGATCTGTCCCATTATCAAGAAAGCGAAAAGGGCAATTCCAGTCCAGACGAACTTTTCGGACAGAGAAATTTTCTTCTTTGGCTTTGGGACTTGAGGAATGTAAACAGATGCGGTCTTTATGATCCGCTTAAGCCAGTGCTCACTCGTTGTTATGCTGCTCATCTGTTATAACTCCGCCACCTGCAGCCTCAATTTTTGACCTGGCGCTCTCTGAAACCCTGGCTACCTTGACCATATAAGCCCCACTGATAGAGCCTCCTCCAAGCAGCTTGTCATAACCTAGCGAGGTCAGATCCAGCATAACACTGCCACTTTCGTCGGCCTTGCCATGCTTGGCAAATACTGCATCCAAGTCTCGGATGTTAATCCACCTCTGTACGAGGTTGCGGTTAAAAGAGTTAAAAGGGTCGTGACCAAAGTGATCCGGCTCCTCGATGACTGTCCGTATCCAGAAGTGCTTGTGCTTTCCTGCACCTCCGACACCGCCCCTGCTTCCAGCCTGTCTGTGCTGGCCAACTTGGCCCCAGCCACAGTACCTACTACCGCGCTGTCTTCTGCTTTTTCTAAATCTAGTAGCCATAAATCATTATCACTCGCTCTGTGCTGCTGAAATTATATCTATCAAGTTCACTAGCACCTTAATTAAGTCTTGCTGCACTAGAGCATCCTCCTGACTATCTGCGCTAGTTCGCCATCTTCTCCAAGAATTCCATCTTGCATATATTGGGTCTTGGTCTTTCTCTTGAAGCCGCCCTTTGGGGGGTTAAGAGCGAACCATGGTTTGATCCCTCCAAGCTTGCTCATTGCGACCTTGTTCTCTGCTATTGCGGACGCAAGGTCATCCATACTATCGTACTCCTTTGGGAGATCCGGCTTTGTGATTGGTTTGTAGCCTGCTCTTCTGCCCCGCTTTTCAAGAAGTTCTTTGACTATGCTGGCATCTGCCTTTGTCCAGGCTACCTCGTCCTTGACCTTTCTTAGCATGCCTAGGTACTCTGCGCTTTCTGGTACTACTGTCGCGCGAAAGCGCTTGTCGAGGTTGAGGCCATCAAGTGTCTTTTTGGCCTGTTGGGGGACGTTTACTGTTCCTTTGATTCTAACTACAAGATATGCCATCTAGTATCCTCATCATCCTACACTGTATGTGCTCCTGAGGGCGTTAAAAATTGCCTTTGTGGTCGAAGACATTGTATTTGTTGACCCAAAGGTCTTTGTCCATGAGTCCTTTAATCCTGCTAACTTCAATAGGCTCTTTATGTTCTCGCCAGCCACTAAACCAAGGCCTCTTGGGCCGGGGATGATTTCAATTGTAACGCTGCCTCCCTTACCTCGCACTTTGAACGGCACGGAGTGGAGCTGATTGCACTTGCACTCCCAGCTACCGCAGCCAAGCTTGACAGGAATTACATTAAGGTAAGCCGCAGTTGTAGCCTTGTCTATGGCAACCCTCATTTGCGAAGCCTTGCCCTTGCCTATGCCAAACCAGCCAGTCTCATTACCAACAGCCACTAGAGCATTGAAACGCGTCATCTCGCCGGCGTCAGTTTGCTTTTGGACAATACCAACATGAACCACTTGGCTCTTGATGTCCTGCAGAAGATGCTTGACGATCTCTGGCTCCTGTATCCTCATGCCGTTTTCGTAAATCTGATCCATTGAGTTTATCTTGCCTGCCAGCACCATACTTCCAAGCGTAGTTCTAGGTTTCCATTCAGCCTGATGTTGTCTTGCTGACGATGACATTTGGCTCACTCCTCTTCTCCCTGCCCTCGCTTCTCTAATACGGCGTTCTTCTTTTCCTTTGGCTTTTCTTCCTTGGCTGCTGCTTCTTTCGCTGCCTTCTTTGACATCGTCTTTTCTGCAGGCTTGCCTGAAATTCTGCTCTTTATCTCTTCAAAGTGCGAAGGATAATCTTCAGGCCTCAGGCCATTTTTCAAAATAGCGGAGAAACGTGAATTGTACTCTTCCTCATCTTCTTTCAGAGCGTGGGAGTACTCTGCTATGTGATGGCCACTGATCCTGTCTTCGTCTGGAAGCGATTCTTTAGAGACAGGCATACTGACGCCAGCATCAACAATGCCCTTCATACATGCTGCAACCCTTGAAGTAAAGTGATTGTTGCCTATGTAGAGGACTGCAGCATTGATCTCCTTTTGTATTGCCTTCTTCCCTAATAGCATGCCTGTGAGATAGCATGCTGGCAAATTGTTAAATGTGCCCTTCCATCCGTGCTCGGCAAGTTCCCTGCTGTGAGCAGAGGCGATGACCATATCCCCTGTAGGAGACGGTCTGAGAAGTTTGGCTGCGACATTTTGATCGCTTATCCTGATAGTAACAAATAGGTGCCTGCCTATCAGGATCGCCGACCTCTTGCGATAATTAGTTTTATCTTCTCTAATCCTTTTTAGCGTATGAACATAAGTCAACAGTTATCCACCATTCAACGATTAGAGAAGCAACCAATTTAAAGCACTTATAAACGTTAAAGACTCAATCGGTGAATCTTGATTTGGAAGGCTTGTTTTTCTCTTTTCTACCAAAATGTAATCTGTATTTATCACGATAAAACCTGCATTGACTATTCTTCCTCTGCTACTCTGTTTACTATTGTTTTTTGCGCTGCAAGCCTTTAGAGAAAAGTTTCTTACGTCATGAGATTCTATGCATGTACTATACTACTACCACCACCGCCACTTTGCTTGGATTTCATTAAAGCCATGGGGCATGTTGTTTCGCATCATGTGTGTAGATCGCACCTCGTCTTACCTTTGAGTCTATACAAGAAAAATATCTTGTCAACCAGACGACGTGTGGTAGCGAATTCAAATCTAGTTGTCCCACTACAAAGAGGAATAATTCACCGTGCCAAGATGAGGCTTATGAATAGTAATTCAAAGCAGCATATATGTCAGATCTAATCTTGATCATGATTCTTATGACTTTGACAGTCTGTTGTAGTACTATTTACAGAACAATTGAATACTACTATAACTGCAAGTTATAAAAGAAAGCATTAGTTCATTTCCTCCTAGTCGTTCTCTTTGCAATCGATGCGGCATACGCGCCCGCTCCGATGCCATTATCAATGTTTACCACTGCCAAGCCAAGGGTACAGCTCTGGAGCATAGATGCCAATGCTCCTATGCCGTTTGCACCAAAGCCATAGCCTATTGAAGTTGGCACCCCTACAACCGGTATATCGACCATCGACGCTACAACTGAGGCAAGTGCACCTTCCATTCCTGCCACGACCACGATGGCGCCTATATCTTGCTTGAACATCTCTTTAAGAGCTGGAAAGAGACGATGCATTCCAGCAATGCCTACATCGTAACTTGTTATCGCCTCACAGCCCATCGCCTTGGAAACAATCCGTGCCTCTTCTGCGACACCAACGTCTGAAGTGCCGGCCGATATTACACCTATTTTTGCATCAGTCATTTTGCAGGCGAACGACTTTTCAGAGGCAAGTAGTGTTGTGCTGTTCCTTCCAATTTCGACAATAAGACCCTTTCTACGAAGCGCACCTGCTACTTTTGATAGCTCGTTCTTCTTTATCCGGCTGACTACAACTTGACCGTTACGCCTAACAATCGCGCTAGCTATTCTGATGATGTCTTTGTACTCTTTGCTTTCAGAAAAAATGATCTCTGGCATTCCGCCTCTTCTTATTTCCCGCCCGACATCGAGCTTGGCAATATCGCCTATCTTTTCAATAGAGTGGATGGAGATCTCCTTCTTTACCTCTGATAGGCTAAGGCTGCCATTTGCAAATTCGTCAAGAATTGTATGCAGATCCATCCGTCAGCCAACTATCAACAACAAGAAAATAAAAGGGTTTAAAGTGGAAGTGCCCTGATCGCTTCCTTCACGCTTGCAACGCCCTTGCTGAAAATTTCCTGCTCAAAGCTGTCCAGCTTGAGCTCAATTATGCGCTCGACGCCACCTGCTCCAACGATAACCGGGACGCCTATGCACACCTCATAAAATCCATATTCACCTTCAAGCAATGTTGACACTGGAATTACCAGCTTTTTGTCTCGGATGGCAGACTCCAGCATATTCGCAACTGCGTTGCCGGGTGCGTATACGGTCGCTCCCTTCAGCGCAATGACCTCTGCTGCGACCTTTCTTGTTTTTTCAAAGATCTCCATTGCCTTATCCTTTGAGATAAACTCATGAAGCGGTATGCCTCCTATAGAAGAGAACCTTGTCAACGGCAGCATGTTTTCGCCGTGCTCGCTTATCACCATAGCTTGAATCGAATTGCGTGAAATATTGGTCGCATCTCGAATAAAGCTCTTGAACCTTGATAGGTCTAGCATGCCGCCCATTCCCATAACCTTGTTCTTTTTTGTTCCAAGAGTCTTAAGCGTAAAATAAGTCATAGGATCAAGTGGGTTTGTAACTACTATTACACTCGCATACTTTGCATAAAGCGCAATTTTGGACACAACATCCTTGACGATGCCTGCATTTATCTTGAGGAGATCCATTCTCGTCATGCCTGGCTTTCTTCCGACGCCAGCAACAAGCACTACATAGTCAGAATCGCGCACATCTTCGTAATTGTTTGAACCCCGTACTATGGTGTCAGAGCCCCTTTCTGACAGCTGGTGATTGATGTCCATTGCTTCTCCCTGAGGGAGGCCCTGCACTATATCAAGCAGCAGTATGTCTCTATCAAGCTCCCTCAGCCCACAATTAAGGGCAGCTGAGGCACCAACCTTTCCAGATCCGATTATGGTAATTGTCATAGCCGAACTTGCAAGCAGAGTATTGCTTATATGAATTGCGATTGGAGCTGGATCAACTTTAAATTATCAGCATGTCAAGTCAATAACGAATTGTCAAAGAAAAGGAGGAGGGACGACAGCTACTTTGCTGTAGATCGACGTAGAAAAAGAAAATATATGATGATTATAATACCAGTCATCATCCTAGTGGCGGCAGCTAGTATTGCAGGAGCTATATTATACCAGCCTCCTACGGCAATGGCAATAAGTGGAATAGAATGCAATAGGTCTGAGCAGCTTAATTACCATCTTCATTCAGGTTTGGATATATTCATTGATGGCGTACAGCAGCAAGTCCCTTCAAATATTGGGATACTTTCTTCACCCTCATGCCTATACTGGCTTCATACCCATAGTGAAGATGGCATTATACATGTCGAAGCACCTGCGGCCAGAGAATTCACGCTGGGGCAGTTCATTGACATTTGGCAACAGACTGGTAACTCAATGGCATTCTTTGGCTCCGTATCTGATATGCCGGTGACAGCATATGTGGATGGCCAGAGATTTGAAGGTGATTATAGGACAATACCTCTAGAATCGCTCAGAAAGATCGTTCTTGCGTATGGCACACCTCCTGAAGATATTCCAGCTGAACATGACTTTCGCGGCATAACGAGATAAAAGCATAAACGTGATATAAAGCAAAAGCACAAGCTAGGTAGCTATGTCAAGAGTTGCCATCATAGATTCTCAAGTGGCAGGAATTGCTGGTGACATGCTGATGTCCAGCCTAGTGGATGCTGGTGCTAACAAGACCAAAGTCATTGAGGCAATCTTTGCTTGCCAGAACTTTGTCAATGATAGCAGGATAATCAATGCTCATTTTGCCAAAGTGATATCACACAGCTTTGCTGCCACGCAGCTGCAAATGAAATGCAAAGATGAGGTACTCAAGCGCAAGGGCACAGAAATGTATTCTGCACTTGCAAGATGCTGCGACTCTGTGGGGCTTGAGGATAGGGCCAAGACATTTGCATTAGATTCTCTCAAAATAATAATTTCTGCTGAGGCTACCATCCATGGCCAGAATTTTGACAGCGTACATCTGCACGAAGCATCCAGCATTGATACCTTTGCAGACCTTGTTGGATGCGCAACAGCGTTGCAGGATCTCCAGCTGTTTGACGCCAAAATGTATTCTACTAAAGTGGCAGTTGGTGGCGGCCTACTAAGATTCTCTCATGGTACCATCCCAAATCCTGCCAGTGCAATCCTTGAAATTTTCAAGAATAAACAATTCGTCTTGGTAGGGGGGCAGGCTGAAGATGAACTGACAACTCCTACAGGGGCAGCAATGCTTGTCAATTTGGTGCACGGTAGTGTCAACTACTATCCCAGCATTGCACCCGAAAAAATTGGCTATGGTGCAGGCATAAAAAAGTTTGAAGGTTTTCCCAACGTGGTTCGTGTGGCAATAGGTACATCGGGAACTGTATATGAAACCACCAAGGATACAGTCTATGTCGTGGAAACAAACATCGATGACGCGTCTGGCGAGCTAGTAGGTAACCTTGTAGAGCAGCTGGCTGAAGTCGCGAAGGACGTGACAGTCATTTCAGGTACCACTAAAAAGAGCCGGCCAACCTATCTCATTAGGATTATATCGGAAAACGCTCGGCTAAACAGCGTGCTTGAATTACTGTTCGATGAATCCGGGACACTTGGTGCTCGAGTACAGGAAGTAGAGCGAATTGTTCTGCCTAGGGGCATACTAACTATGTCGGTTAATATTAACGGCAACATCCTCGACGTGCACGTCAAGATTGTCAAGGATTCAGCTGGAAGAATAACAAATGTTAAACCTGAGTTTGAAGATATCAAGATGATTGCAACAAAGTGCCAAATACCGGTCAAGAGGGCAATGGATCAGGTCCGGTCAGAAGTTATGAAAAAGCTGGGAGAAGCATAAAATGGAAACCTTCAACAAACTGGTAGAGTGGTTCGTAAAGAACGGGGGCGACAGAGCAATAGTGGCACTTTCTGGTGGAGTCGATAGTGCTGTAGTAGCACTAGCTGCAAAAAAAGCGCTTGGCAACGGCGCTATTGCCATAACTGCTGATTATAAGACGCTGGCAGAGGAAGAACTTGCCGCAGCGTGGCGGGTCGCAAGAGAGATAGGCATTAAGCACAAAGTGATTGAATACAACGAGCTTGAAAACACATCCTTTGTAAAAAATGACATCATGCGATGCTACTATTGCAGGACAGAGCTTGGACAGCGCCTTGCAGAGGAAGCAAGAAGGACAGGTATACTACTCATTGTCGATGGAACAAATATCGACGATCTGACAGACTACAGGCCCGGCATTAGAGCTCTCCGTGAAAATGGGGTGAGAAGCCCAATGATAGAGCTTGGCATAGGGAAGACAGAGATACGTGAAATCGCAAAGAGTTTTGAGCTCTCTGTTTATGACAAACCTTCCAATGCATGTCTTGCATCCAGGATACCGACAGGGAGCGTGGTCACATACGAAAAACTACAAAGGATTGAGAATGCAGAGATAATAGTCAAGACAATTTTTGGCGTCAGGCAGGTGCGCGTAAGAGATCACGGCGACCTTGCAAGGATTGAAGTAGGCAGAGACGAGTTGCACAAGATGTTTGATGTAGACAAGCTTGCAATCTTGGACAACAAGCTTAAGGAGCTTACATTCAAGTTCGTTTCTATTGATGTAGCAGGCTACAAGACAGGTAAGCTGGTAGTTATAGATAGGAATTACTAGCGCTATATCGTAACTCCCGTCACCAGTTTTTCATTTTGGGTGCCTAACAGCTCTATGGCTATTTGTTATATAATACAGCGACTATCATAATAACATACAACTATAGCACAAACGTAAAACAATCATGTGATGATGATTTTTGTGATCCCTTTGCATACGTCTATATGATAATAAGTTTTTTATTCTACTGAGCCTGCAGTCCATCAATGATGAACTTGATACTCACCAAAATTATTGCAACAAGCACCATCTTTTGGAATTTTTCCTGATCTATCCTTCTTACTATTTTTCTTCCAATAAATGATCCAGCTAGCGCAATTGCAAATAGTATGGGTAAATAAAGAAAATATTGTTCTGTGAGAAAGCCCTGCGATAGATATACAGGTATTCGAGTAGCATCAGTGGCTAAAGCAATAGTTGCAGCGGTAGCTATGTATTTCACCTTCTCAATGTTAAAGCCTTGAAGAAGAGTTGCTCTAAGTGCTCCTCCTGTCCCAACTAATGCTGTGATGAAGCCTGTTGCACTTCCACCAGCTATGAATGTACGTGTATTTGCAGGAAACTTCAATCCTGGCTTTGCTAGGAAAGATACCGATGTGACAACTAGAAAGATTCCTAAAATGAGCTTCAGAACCGGCTGTGGAAGGACTCCAATCAGGAATGCTCCTAGTAAGCTTAAAAGGACACTTGGCACTCCAACTTGAAGAATTATCCTCTTGTCAAAGCCTTGTCTGAAGAAAATTATTCTGCTCAAGTTACCAAATAGATGAAATATCGCTACCAAAACGATGGCTGTCTTGAAGTCAACAAACAGCAAGGCAAGAGGAAGAAATATTGTTGAAGAGCCAAAACCTGCCATTGTTCCTATTACTTCTGCTATCAGCGCTGAAATGAAAAAGAATATTTCTTCTTCCTGCACTTCATTAATTTGCTATGCTCTATGTATAAAATCTACTCGCAAACCTGAGAATCCAAAAAGTAGCCGCCGCACAGCAAAAATATTTTTGAGAAATATTTGAATGATATTGCTTTTGTATATTACGATATTAACAATCTAAATAAGTGCAGATTTTCTTTCCCTTCAGTTCTAGCTGTAGTATTTATGGTATCCATCATAGCTACTGGTACTGTACCAAATACAGTAGCATCAGAATGGACATACCAAGCACACTTTGTAGGTGACAGCCTATACAAAGCAAGGGACTCTAATCCAGGTTCACTTCTTCCTCTGCTGACCTTATGTCAGTTACACATACAGCTTCCAATCCATCTTCTCCAAAGACTGGGTCTAATTTGAATGAAATAACCTCAGATACAGCTTCGCCCAGCGTCATTGATAGTTCTTCGCCAGTTATGCTGTGCCATCCTTCTTCAAATTCATCAGTTGGTACTCCGCTGATCCTTGCGGTCTCATTGTTAATTCTCACCTCTCCAGGAGACTGCCAGGTAATGTCTACTACTCCTTGATCTTCTCCACACTGCTCCACATTGCCAAGCTTCACGAAATGGTTATGCCAGATCGGATCCTCAATGAATCTCTGATCTTCGCTGTCCAGTACTCCTGCGTGTGTAGTGGCAACTAGGATAGTATCTCCTTCATCTGTAAGAATTCCATAACCGAATGCTCCTTCAGTTCCATTAGTTGGAATTAGTAGTCCTTCGACGATCAATCTTACCGTGAGTTCATCATCTTCATTTATCGATACGTTAGCTCTTTCTATCGTGAGGAAGCTTTCTGCTGTTAATGCAAAAACAGGAGGTATATCAAATATTGTTCCAATAAATCCAGCCACTACGATTACACCCAGCGCGGGTCTCTCGTTCACTTCATTATCTCATTAATCGTTTACGGTTATACGAATTAGGATCTCTTTGTCTGTACAAAGTCTCCATTTAGAGGTGTGTTAGAATCGCAGGCTCTCTGAAGTCAATCTAATAGTTTCCAATAATAACTAGTGCCTTAGCTTATTCTTATTGAAGGTTTTTCTAGAAAAAAATAGAAAAGTTTTAGCTTGTTCACTCTATTAGAGAAAGTGTAAAGCAGCGAGAGCAAAAATCTCCCCCCGCCCCCACAAACTGGGACTTGAAAACACAACTTCAACGACCGACAATCATGAACACTTATACCTAATCATCTGCTGAATTAACACAAATAATGGTATTGTTGCCAAAAGTAACATATCTATCTGGGGTAACCCAAGAAAGATAGGTATATGACTGACGACGAAGATTTCTCTCACATTTATCTAGATACTGCGGCATCAACGCCAGTTGCAGATGAAGTGATTGCGGAAATGTTGCCATACCTAAAAGAACGGTATGGTAATCCGTCATCTATACACAAGTTTGGTAGAGAAACAACTAGAGCGATACATCTTGCAAGAAAAAGGGTTGCAGAGATGATAGGTGCGTCATCCCCACGCGAGATCACGTTCACATCTGGCGGAACTGAGGCAAATAACCTTGCTCTCAAGGGCACAGCTATACATGTCAAAAGCAAAATGCCTAAAAAGAATATGATAATTACAAGCAGCATAGAACATGATGCAGTGCTTGAGCCATGCAAAGATCTAGAAGATAGGGGTTTTGTCACTATGCATCTGCCGGTGACAGGCGAGGGACTTGTTAGGCCATCTGAACTGAAAAATGCGATTTCAGATACTGTGGCACTTGTCAGCATCATGTATGCAAATAATGAGGTCGGCACAATCCAGCCAATCAAAGAGCTTGTCGAAATTGTGCATCAGGCTGGCGCGCTCTTTCATACTGATGCAGTACAGGCTGCAGGAAAACTGCCCTTAAATGTCAAGAACCTTGGAGTAGACATGATGTCCCTTTCATCTCACAAGATAAATGGACCTAAAGGAGTAGGGGCGCTTTACATTAGGTCCAACCTAAAAATATTGCCGATAATTCATGGTGGGGGACAAGAGTGGTATCTGCGGTCAGGTACAGAGAATGTGCCCGGCATTGTAGGTTTTGGCAAGGCCTGCGAGCTTGCTAATAAAAGGATGAGGCATTACCAAGAGCATCAGGCTGGCCTGCGCAACTATTTAGTTGAGCGCGTACTAAAGGAAATACCACGGTCGCGACTGAATGGTCTGCGTACTGAGAGGATCGCAAATAACGCACACTTTACATTCTTTGGAGTGAATGGAGAAGATCTGGTAATCAAACTTGATGAAAATGGTATTGCTGCCTCCACAGGATCTGCATGCTCAGTTAAAAAGCAAAAACAGTCACATGTGCTAAAGGCAATGGGATTTTCATATGAAGAAATTACTGGCTCGCTTCGGCTCAGCCTTGGGATGCACAATACAAAAGATGAAGTCGATAGGGCAGTTAATGTTCTATCAAGTGTTATAAAGGAGCTTCGTGAGCTTTCGCCATTTGAGAGCAAGTATGTGGGTTGAAAAGAGTTAAAGCAGTAAAGTATTTCGCAGAATTATCCGCAATTTATTCCAAGACTGCCATTCTGCTTTGAAACATTTTTTGCCAAAATAATAGTATGTTCTGGAAATAGCTCTCAAGTTGTTTTCTATTTTTTTATTGTTTTATCAATAATTGACTTAATTATGTGCATAAGTTCAGTGTGAGTTTCCGTATCTTTCTTTCTCATATAGTAGTACAATTCTTCTGTGGATGCATGATAATCTATGCCAAAATTTTGTGCCAGCTCAAGGGCTATCTGAGA
>CAYXGH010000011.1:0-15757 GCA_964464485.1 uncultured Nitrososphaera sp. | reverse complement strand
TGTTGAGAAGGATGTATCATATTATTACCTCCCCATGAGTACTATTACTACAGCCAATTCTGAGACTCTGATAGGGTCAGTAAAATCTAAACACGATAATCATATTTCCAAGATGCTATACGACCCGGACACGCGTCGCAGGTTGAAGTTTGTAGATGTCAATTCAGCCGAGCTGGTGCATGTCATAAAAACGTTGAGCCACTACTCTGGGATGGCCAGCATCCTTGAAATCTGCAAAAAGGCCACTGACAACAATATCCTCAGTGAATTAATGCGCAGCACATTTGCCGACATCTATATCGACGATGTGACAAGCGGACTATATGACCTCAGAATAATAGGGTCGTCACTTGATGGCACAGGGCCACTGATGTATCTCGTCAACGGCAGCATTAAGAGTGTAGATGGGTACGTCAAGTTTCTTATTGACCAAATACGGGCAACACTGAAAAAGCGCGACCTTAAGGCAAGCAGAACAAAAGTGGCGATAGCATGGACACTTGACCCGCATGAAATGAGAGGGGACAGGATAGAACTGCTCTCCTCATTTGAAACAAAGGTCAAAGACTATATTAGTGATGTAGAGCGGCACCAAGGGCAGACATTTGACCTATATCACACAGACAAGACAACTATCGTCATTGCATGCTCCAAGACAGACTTTGAAAAAGTAATATCAAAGAATATGGCAAACCAGGAGTTTATAGTCATAAAGGCAAACCCACTTTGCGAAACAGTACAGGAATAATTAATTGCATTAACAGCCATATGTGAAATATGGCTAGCACTGGAGTCATAATCCTGTCAACGTTTCCAAGCGAAGAGTTGGCCGCGCGGGTTGCCCACCTGGTCGTCAGCGCAAAGTTGTGTGCCTGTGTCAACTTCACCAAGATTCGGTCAATCTACTCTTGGCATGGAAAGGTAGAGGATCAGCACGAATTCATTGTACTTTTCAAAGCAACTTCAAAATCAGCAAAAAAGCTCAAGGCTGAAATTGTAAGGCTTCATCCATACGAAGTGCCTGAGATAGTAGAGCTTAAAATGAGCGATGTATCGAAGCCCTATCTATCATGGCTCGCTGCAGAATCAATGTATCGCGTAGCGAAGAAGCGCCACAATGCCGCCAAGTGACGAGACACGCAGGCCAATATCCGTCGATGAGTCGACAGCAAACATCTTTGCCCCATAGCTTTCAATCAAATTGAGTAGTTTGACTATCTCCTCTTCATTTGCGGTCTTGAAGATGGAATCGGAGAATACTACCGCCTCTATTGCCTTCAATGCAGCTGCATTTGATACTTCGTTCATCCCCATCGCAAATTTTGCCTCCCCTCTGTTTACCATTAGCATTACCGTGTCTAACATTGAAGACACCTCAGCAAGCTTGCTTGTGCTCATGATCTGCTTCATTGCTGCTGAGCGCAGGAATACAAATATCCCATCCTCGCCTGCAACGTCTATGCCCTCAACAATCTGCACCCTGTCCTTTAGGATATACTGCCTGCTCACCAATATATTGAAGAACCTACGTCTGCTTTCCCCTGGACCAAATATGATGACCTTGTCATTTTCACAAATTATTGAAGAAACAGTCTTGGCGATGTCTACAAAGTAAGTCTCAATGTTAGGATTTTTCGTCTGATAGCGCTTGCCGCTCTGGCCAGAATATATGTTTGGGATCACTTTAACATGCGTGCCAGACACCTTGGCAACGGCTGCTTCCTGCGTATCTATTGCCACTAGAATAAAGTTGGAGCTGCTGACAGACCGCTTTAGCATCCTAATCTCAACATCCCGCCACCTTCTCCCCTTGTCTATTGTTGCCATGTCTCCTGCATGTATAGAAAGCGAGTGGTGAGTCCCTTTTGGTACCATCTCGTTGTTTGTATCGGTGATGATGCCAGATATCCTGAGCCTATCAACTGCCGAGTCAAGCTTGCTCTGCTCTACTTTGATAGCAACACGCACCTTGACGCGTTCACCCTTATCAGGCCGGCCATATTCCTTGACCTGCTTGACTAGACGAGTACTGTCTGCAATGACGCGATCGCCCTTCTCTATGATACGGCGCAAGGTAAAGAGGTCATCGGCATCTTCAGGGATTGTAAAAAAAGCATTGTTTGACGTACCGCTTGGCTTTACTATCATACTGTCTTTTCGCTTGCAGTTACAGCAGAAGACGATGGATCTTGGTCGTGCTGCTGCTGCTGCTGGTTTTGGATCAATTTCAAATAGTTGTCAACCCATTCCTGTGTCAGTACACCTGACTCAACTAGGTTGACTAGGGCATTTGGCGATGCAAAGCCTTGTACCTTACCTATTCGCCTACGAGTCTGCCTCCACTTTAGCTGAGTGTTGCCGCTCTTTGATGAATAAATGATGCCAAGGATTTCCTTTGCATTTACAAATGTCATCTCTCTTATTTTCTTTAGTGTAACCTTATCCGCAGCTTCAATATATATTGCTCCAGGACCCTCTTCGCGCTCTGGAAATACTTCATAATCGCGCAGATAACTTTCAGGTATGAAGGACCTGCAGGTGCTTATGATGATAAACTTTCTAAAGCTCTCCAATGAAGCTGTAGTTTCTATTTTAACCAATGTATATATATAAAAGCCATCAGCCATTTATCAAGTTTTGTGAGATGTAAGAGAGTGGACAAACTCCTCACTCAAGATCTCCTTCACCAAGTCAGTAGGGCTATCTAGTCATCGCTTGTCCACGCTAAAAATGAGGGACTACAAGAATAAAAATCTAAGAACAGCACTTGCCCTTTGGAATTTCGTGGCCGTGAGGACACTTCCGTGGGTGCTTCAAAAGCGTGCACAGCGCATCTGTGAACATATCCTTCATATGATGTTCTATCCCGCAGATCATTTCCTCGTCTACCTCTATTTTGAGAGCGTCCTTCATTAGGACCTCAAGCAGCCTGGTGTTTCGCATCATCTTCTTGCCAATGTGTTCTCCTTCAGTAGTCATTTCCACGCTGCCTTTGCTGTAGCGTACAAATTGGGATATGTTCAACTTGCGGAGCATTTGGACAACAGATGGCTGAGTGACATTTAGAAGCTTGGCTATTGAGCTCACCTTAACTTCCTCGCCTCTTTCGCGGATATACCATATTGCTTTCAGGTACATCTCAATATGCTCAGACTCTGCTGTACCGACATACAGCTCTTCATCTTTGGTCACTTGCTGCTTTTTCCTCGCAACGACAGACTCCACAGTGGTTATTCTGTTCTCGCCAAACTGTATTAACCTTATCTGCATGTGTATAACGCCGTTTTTACCTGGAATGTTTCTTCTCGTCAGCGTCTTCCCATATGTACTGGAAGTAACCTTTTGCAAAGCCTGCAAGGCCTGCGTGGTCAGCCCAGATGGCTATCGGTTCAAAGCTACCGTTCTCACCAGTGCCTTCTCCAAGTAGTATCACGACATGTTTTGCATCGCCTATTATGCCGCCTCCAAAAAGACCATCCTTGAGCCTCACATCTGCTACCCTTGATAGTGTCTTAACCGTGTCAGGGCTTATCTTGGCAGACGCAAGGATGTTTATCTTGACTGCTCCCCTGTCGTGCAGGGTCCTGAGCTCCGGCTGGAGTGGCTTGGCTATGTCCACAGCAACAAAAGGTAGCGCGACCAGCAGTTCTTGCTGCACATTCTGGATTATCTCATTAACTTTGGCGATTATGTTATAGACTCCTCTTGCGACCCATATCTCAGGCCTCTCCTTCATACCGCTTTTTGTATACATTGGCATCAACTCGTTTACGATAGTACTCTGACTCTCGCGGAAGTTGTTCTCGTGGCGCGTCCTCATGATTCCAAGAGCTGTAGAGGGAGATTTGGGGAAAAACTTTTGCGGCCTAGAGCTGCCCGACTCAAGCCATCCTTTCTCTTCCAGGCTGTTGAGAACTTCATAGATCTTCGAGTATGGAACCCCTGATTTTTTTGAAATGTCTGCAGCAGTCATAGAGCCTGTGTCAAGCAGTGAAAGGTAAACACGTATCTCATAACCTGTCAAGCCAAGGTTTTCCATCGCCTTCCTTGACTTGTCGCTAATGCTCACTTCCTCTCAGACTGGGCACTATGATATATTTTTTGCTTTTTAAATGTATGTGCGCTTTTCAGTAAAGCGACAACATCCCTGTCCGGTGGGTTTAAAAAGGGTAGCTCCTTCTCTCAAAAAGAGACCAGAGATTCACACTGTTACTTACTTCAATATGTGGAACTTGACTGTTTTCTCGACAAATCCTGCATGATTATAAACCTATTCATCACCGTAGGAATTAGTAAGTTAGCTTTATATCAAAGCGAAGATTGTGTCCAAAAGGTAGCAGTAATATGGACTTGATCCAAATTTCGAACATGTCTAGCAAAAGTGTGAGCGCTAAACGCACAATTCGGTTCACCCAAAGCATCTGTCCAGACTGCAATATGATTCTGGATGCTGAGGTCTTTGAAAGGGAGGGTAAGGTCTTTATGAGTAAGACATGCCCGACGCACGGTGAGTGCGAAGAGCTATACTTTGGCTCATATGAAATGTACAAGAAGTTCAGTACCTATTGGATGGATGGCAAGGGCGCCCAAGCGCCAAATGTCATGATAGACAAGTGCTCATGCCCCAATAACTGTGGACTTTGCACTAACCACCTTTCACATTCTGGGCTTTCCAACATGATAATCACCAACAGATGTGATCTGACATGCTGGTACTGCTTCTTTTACGTCAAGAAGGGTCTTGAAGGGGCTTACCTCTATGAACCAAACATGGAGCAGATAAGGGCTATGATGAAGACCCTCAAGGCGGAAAAACCGATTGCAGGTAATTCTATTCAGGTCACAGGCGGCGAGCCGATGCTCCGGGATGACATTATTGAAATCATCAATATAATGAAGGAGGAGGGTGTCGACCATATCCAACTTAACACCAACGGTATCAAACTGGCCATGTCACCAGAAACGATGCGTCAGGTAAGAATGGCAGGTGTTAACAACCTGTATCTTTCATTCGATGGCGTAAGTCCAAGGACAAACCCAAAGAATCACTGGGAAATTCCCTATACATTGGAATCTGCAAGAAAGTGCGGAATGACTGTAGTATTCGTCCCAACCGTCATCAAGTCGATCAACGACCATGAGCTTGGTAAAATCATCGGATATGCCCAAAAGAACCTAGATGTGGTTCACGCTGTCAACTTCCAGCCTGTGTCCCTTACAGGCAGGATGACAAAGAAAGAGCGTGAAAAATACCGAATTACAATTCCAGACTGCATTGAAAGAATCGAAGAGCAGACTAATGGTGAAATTTCAAAAGACGCATGGTTTCCAGTTCCCTCATGCATGCCCATGACAAATGTGATTGAGGCGTTCAGCAAGAAGCCTAAGTATGAATTGTCGATACACTTTGCATGCGGCGCAGGCACCTATGTATTTGAAGATAGGGATACAAAAAAACTGATACCTCTCACATCGTTTGTTGACATCAAGGGAGTCCTTGAATACTTTGAAGAAAAGGCTGACGATATCAAGTCAGGTGCCAATAGGTACTGGGCACTCCTTGAAGTCGTCCGTAAGCTAAAGCAATTTGTCAACAAAGACAAGCAGCCAAGAGGCCTAGATCTGGCAAGAATGTTCTCGAGCATCCTGCTCAAGCGCAATTTTGACTCTGTAGGCTCATGGCACGTAAGGTCACTCTTCCTTGGTATGATGCACTTCCAAGACAAGTACAACGAGGATCTTGAAAGACTCCAGAGGTGTGACATCCATTATCTTACTCCAGACCTCAGAATCATCCCATTCTGTGCGTTCAATGTCATCCCAGAATGGTACCGCGATAGAATCCAGAAGAAGTATAGCATCCCAGTCGAAGAATGGGAGAAGGCTCACGGTCAGACCCTGGAAGCAGGCCTCTACCGAGGCTTAATGAGAAGGGGTAAGCCAGAAGCCCAGATGGGTTGCGCTCTGTCAGAAATGCACAAGGCCGCTGCTTTAGAGCAAGCAGACGATCATAAAGGAATAGAGCTGCGCAACAACATGGCTGGTGCATAAGCAGAGACACACACACCTTTTTCTTCTTTTAGTATTGAACAATTGCACACATTCTGCGCCCGCGCCAATCTTAAATGTAAAAAGTAGGTACCCCAATTGCCATGATGACTATGATAATGATATTATATTATTACCACAAGAAGAACGGTCAACTATATTGCAGAAGCAAAGTGCTCTGCTATTACAGTAGCTGCACATGTAGATAGTCATTTAAGCTACCTTCGTGTTTGCAGATTCTGTTTTTGTTGGTGCTCAGGTCTTTTATTAGAAGTAAGAAAAATATTCAACACAACTCTAACTCCAACAATTGTTTGTCAGCCTACTACCTCATTATCCTATTACCCGGCTGCTGTCGGTTATGGGTCTTGCGTCTACTGCTACCGGATGTAAATGTTGCTAGTGTATTTTGAAAGTTAAAATTGGATAGGCTGCATGCCCAAGCCATATGGACCTAAAGCAATGGTGTCAGCTTGATGAGCAGATCTACATTGCAGAAATGGATGAGCGATATAAGCAGCATGCAGGCCTCTCCTATAGCGAACACATGATAGAGCGGCTTGCAGAAATGAGGACTATTAGTGCAGAGACATTTGTCAACTTCTTTTCGCAGCCAAGGGAATTGTTTCTAAGCTCGCTCGAAAACATTGCAGATTCGTCAACGAAAAAGCTTGAGCTCAAGCTGTACAATTTACGCAATGAAAAGATTATTTCTTCACGCTACAGGTTTGCCAGAGCTCCAGTTAACTGGAGCACATGGCGTCAGTTCAACAGTATTGAGAAGGATCCGAAAAAGCGCAAGCATGTATTTGATGAATTCATCTCAAAGACAAGATACATCTCCCCTGTTATCAAGGAGCGCTTTGACCAGATGGATGGAATTTACCGCAAGTACTCCGACAACAAATTGACTCCTTTAGGTGGCTACCTCGAGAACGAAAAGATCTCTTATTCCCATTTGGGAAACTTTGTGAAGTCTATGGGACGGCAGGCAAGAAGACCCTTTCAAGAAGCGCTTCACTCTATCTCGAAAAAGGTGCTCGGGAGGAAAGCAGAATATTATGATGATTTCTATTTTTTCCGCAACAGGGTATATGCCGATCTTGAGAAAGAGTTTGTCGGTGTAAATCCCACAGCGCAAGTCAGACACACTCTTGCAACAATGCAATTTGACCAGTCTTCAATCCACATCGATACGGAACAGCGTAAGAATAAGTATCCATCGCCAATATGCTTCTTTGTACAGGTGCCAAACGATATCCGGGTGTTGTACAAAAGCGAAAGCCCCTATTTTGACCTGCAGGGGTGTTACCATGAAATGGGACATGCAGTACATGCCTCTTCAATAAGTGCAGAGGCAGAATATTGGAATCGCTACAGTTTTTCAATGGGAATAGCCGAGATATTCTCAATATTCCTAGAGCGGCTGACAAAGAATAGGAAATATTTGTCATCGCTTGGAATTAAGAAGAACCATATTCTTGAAGAGATTGAGGCAAGGAACAACTTCATGGATCTGTTCTTTGTCACCTTCTACACGGCCAATTCGCTAATGAAGGCTGAGTTTTGGCATGAGAAACTGTCGATGGAAAAGGCAAGCGACGTATATGCGCGACTGATAAAGGAATATACCGGCTTTGAAATGCCAGGTGAATATTGGATGCTACACCACATACTACCAGATGCTATAATGTATGCGCCAAGCTACTTGATTGCTGCAGTTCGTGCTGTTGAGCTTGATCATCACCTGCGAGATAGGTTTGGAGAGAAATGGTGGACACAAGTGGAAACAGGGAAATATATTCGCGAAATAATACAGCCGGGCGCTGCGATAAACTTATCGACATTCTCTCGGCTTGATAGCAGCCTATTCATGAACGAACTAACAGATATTGGCAGCATGTAAAATATGAGCCTATAACTATATCTTCCTCTCCCAAGGAAATGTAGTACTTTGCATAGTGCAAAAAGACCTATACTCAATAAGAAGTCAACTATTGCAAAGAAGTATATGCTGCTTATGATAATTTGACTATGTGGAAGTCATAGCATTGGACATGCGATTTTCCTTGCGTACGCAATCTATGACTTAAATGCAAGCATTGGCTTTTGTAAGCTCTGACTAGAAGACTACGCCTACTTCGGCCTTTTCTTCCCTTGTCAGCGCGCGGTAGCCATCATCATCGATAATGACAACATTGATGTTGTCGCCTGTTCCAGCATTTCTCCTAATAGCAGCTGCTATCGCCTGCATTGCTACCTTGTAAGCATCATTTACGCTCATATCATCCTTGTACTCCGATTCTAGATAGCCGTATGCAACAGGAGAGCCACTGCCAGTCGAGATGAACTTCTCTGTCGTCATTGATCCAAACAGATCTATATTGTAGATTTTGCCACCTTCTTCTTTTGTCCAGCCCGCCATTATTATCTGGACATAGTATGGGAAGAATCGCTGGTTGAAAAGCACATTTGAGCATAGCCTTGCAGCAGACTTAATTGGCATCAGCTCCTTGTTCTGGAGCCTATAGAGGTTAGAATTGTAACGCATGATGTCGACAAGGTTCTGTGCGTCTGCCACACCGCCGGCTATAGTCATTGCCAGATGACGGTCGACCTTTTGAATCTTCATCACATGCCTGTCGGCGATAAAGAAGCCTGCGCTTGCGCGTGTATCAGCAGCCAAAACTATGCCGTCCTTGCAAATTAGTGCGCAGGTGGTGGTTCCTTTCTTTATCTGATCTGCAATATAATCAGGATATCTCTTGTCGTGAGGATGCATTTATGGAATTGAGTGAAGCGACCTGATTTAAAACTATCTGCCTGTCTGTCCGTCTGTTTGTTTTATATTCCTCTTGTGAGACATTTTTTCTCTAAGTAGCTTGCAGCCAAAGACAATATTTGAGAAGATCTGGGACAGTCATATAGTATATGAAAAAGAGGCGGAGGAGGGCGGTCAGTCTTTGTTATATATAGATCGGCATCTTATTCACGAAGTGACATCACCTCAGGCTTTTGATGGGCTTCGGATGAGTAAAAGACGCATCAGGCGGCCAGATCTGACTTTTGCCACTATGGACCACAATGTCCCGACAAGTGACAGGTCGCTTCCAATTATAGATCAGATATCGTCGATACAGATCCAGACGCTTGTTCAAAACTGCAAGGAGTTTGGCATAACGCTATTTGATATGCATAGCCCAGATCAGGGGATTGTGCATATCATTGGACCAGAGCTTGGGCTAACTCTACCAGGTACCACCATAGTATGTGGGGACAGCCACACCTCAACCCATGGTGCCTTCGGCGCCTTTGCGCTTGGAATTGGGACAAGCGATGTGGAGCATGTTCTTGCCACCCAGACTATATGGATGGACAAGCCTCAGACATTTGCAATAAATATCGAAGGGAGGCGCAAAAACCCTCATGCCATCACCGCCAAGGATATCATACTCTACATAATCAGGACTATCGGCACTGCGGGCGGTAACGGCACGGTGCTTGAGTACCGCGGCGAAACAATATCCGATCTTTCTATGGAGAACAGGATGACAATATGCAACATGTCAATAGAGGCAGGTGCAAGGGCTGGCATCATAGCACCTAACGAAGAGACATTTGACTTTATCAGGGGTAGACGCTACGCGCCCAACGCCGAGCAGTTTGAGAAAGCAGTAGAACACTGGAAGGCCTTGAGGACGGATCCAAATGCAAAGTTTGACAAGTCCATCACCTTCAATATCAGTGAGCTTGCACCACAGGTTAGCTGGGGGACCAATCCGGGGATGGTGGCAGACATTACTGATACCGTGCCGCACCCAGACCAATTTTCTAAGGGAAATGAGAATGAGCACAAGGCTGCGACCCGTGCACTTAAATACATGGCACTAGAGCCAGGAACGCCAATTACAGACATAAATGTTGACAGGGTATTCATTGGATCCTGCACAAACTCGCGGCTTGAAGATTTGCTGGAGGCATCACTTGTACTAAAGGGAAGGAAGGTCTCACCAAAGGTACGTGCAATGGTGGTGCCCGGCTCTCAACAAGTCAAGGCGGCTGCAGAGCGACTTGGGCTTGATAGAGTTTTTAAGGAGGCTGGCTTTGAATGGCGCGAATCAGGATGCAGTATGTGTCTTGGTATGAACCCTGATATACTTGCACCCGGTGAGCGATGCGCAAGCACTTCAAACCGCAACTTTGAAGGAAGGCAGGGAGTTGGAGGAAGGACACACCTTGTGAGTCCCATTATGGCGGCAGCAGCCGCAATCGAAGGACACTTTGTAGATATAAGGGAGTGGCTCTAAGTGGAACCTTTTATAGTGCTCAGAAGTAAGGCAATACCGCTTGACAGAGTAAATGTCGATACCGACCAGATAGTGCCAAAGCAGTTTTTGAAGCTAGTTAATAGGACCGGCTTTGGCAAGTACCTGTTTTACGATTGGCGCTTTGATACAGACGGCAAGCCAAGGAGCGACTTTGTGCTAAACAACCCAAAATACTCTAGCCGGCAAATACTGCTTACACGTGATAACTTTGGCAGCGGCAGTTCAAGAGAGCACGCAGTCTGGGCGATACTTGACTATGGGTTTAAAGCGATAATTGCACCATCATTTGCAGATATTTTCTACAACAACTGCCTTAAAAACGGAATACTGCCTGTGCGGCTTCCAGATCATGAAATAGACTATTTGTTCAGTGACGAAGATCTTTACATCGAGGTTGATTTGGCAAAACAGAAAGTCACAGCCGGCCTCTACACTATGCATTTTGAAATAGACAATTTCCACAAGAAACTGCTACTTGAAGGCTTGGACAGCGTTGGGCTCACCTTACAGCTTGAAGACTATATTGCAAGGTATGAAAGACAGAAGCAGATGTTTGCTTTGCACAGCAACTAACAAGATTTTTATCCTAACTACATTAAGGGAAGACGAAGGTAGTTGGCTGGCATTGTGGCTATTTGTAGCGACGGCTCAAATAGCAAGAACAACAATATCATCTACTACCTTGCCCATTCTATGAGGAGGTTGCAACACAGAGGCAAGGCATACTGGAAAATGATAGTAGGCGAAGGTGTCGCTGGTGCAGAAGGCTCCCTTCCTGCAGACGAAACGATCCTGCGCATCGCACAAAAGGAAAAGCTTCTCGGAAACAATGGCATTGGCTACCTCTCAAAGAGGCCGCCTCCCTTTCCCAGCATGAACAGCATCTGGGTTGTATTTGATGGATTCTTCGTAGATACTGAAAAGCTCCACCTGCACCCATACATAGGTTCTGCAAGGGACTCTGATTCACTTTTCAAGATCTACCATATTTTCACTCAACTCTTAATTTTTGAGAAAAACCCTGAGCGCGCGGCCGAGTTTCTAGACAGGCACCTCAGAGGGAACCTGATGATCAAGGTGGGCGACAGAATTTACGTATACCGCGACAGGACTGGATTCAAGCCACTTGTAAGTGCAACCAACCGCGACAAGACACTAAATATCATAGCGTCTGAAAACTCTCTTAGGACCTCTCTCATTAACATGGAATTTGCAGACGTCAAGCCCGGCCAACTCTTGAAGATTGACAAATATAGTGGGCTCGAAGTCCTCACAAGCGAGTCTACAATAAGATTGATGATGGATCCCTTTGAGTTCATAAGGGAGTCAAATGTCGTAGCAACGGTCAATGGCAAGAGCATCTACCAGATCCGCAAGAATATCGGCAAGGAGCAGGCCAACTTTTTGTCTAAAGAGTTAGATGTAGACTTGGCCTTTGCAGAGCCTGATTATACTCGCCCAATGACTCTAGGCTTTAGCCTTGAATATCAAAAGCATTCAAAAGTGTTTGAGCTGGCTGAAGGCATAATTAAAGATAGATACGATGACGCAGACCCCATGATCGACTTTTCAGAGCAGGTGAGCAAAAACAAGCTACTCACCACCGGCAGGTCACTCAAATTTATCATCCAAAATCTAGTGCAGGGAAAGAAGATAGCTACAGTACAGGGCACAATCCAGACAGGCAGCACAACACGGGAGACAATATATTATCTAAAGAACACCGGTGCAAAGCGCATTGACGTAGCCGTAAGCTATGTGCCGACAGTGGATGGAAGGCAGGTTGGGTTGTATACACAAAACCGCGACCTCATTGCAAATAAGTACATGGGCAAGGTGTCATCTATCAATGAGCTCAACCAAAACATTGCCAGAGAGCTCGGGGCAGATTCCTTATATTATAACTCGCCGGCTGTTCTAGCAAAAGGCATCGGGATGTCAGAAAACGACCTATGGTTTCCTGAGTGGGTGAGATTCATTGATTACAAATAAGAGCAAGCGATATCCATCCTGCAGAATCCGCCTCCGCCTGACAACATGCAGATACTATATTGAGATGCAGCAGCATATATACATTCAGGATCAGAGCCTTATCATAAAGTAAAAGACAGGAGGGAGCATGTGTGATGCAGAGAGACTAGCACATGAGCCAATTCTCACTCTTGACTAGAATATGAGTCAGACTGCGGGATAATCACATTACTGTTCAAGACTTAGAGCAGTTGTTCAGTCATAAACGCGCACTAAGCAGCAGCGCCACAATCTTATGCAATGGATTGTGATGTTATTATTCTCCATAATGGTGATGACTGGTGCCCTATAAAATGTGACTAAGTCAACTACAATCAATGGTATACCACATAGTCAACAATTGCTCAACTTTTCTCAATATCCATAGAGAGGATACTACTTATGGAGACATGGTCAAATATCAAATAAGAGTTTCAAAGTGCGTCTTTGTTTAGTGCGTGTATTGCACCTGCCATTAAACTGTCTAGAGCAGCTTTTCTGCCTCGCTTAGGGAATTTACTCTTACTGGCCAATTGAAATTCTTGTTCCATGGCTGGTTGAATAGTATTGCCGACTTGGGAGAGATAATGTCTATTAGGTTCTTTGGCGCGTCGTCTATCAATATATCAAAAGGGTAGTTGGCTTTTGGCACTGCGTCATAGATGAACAACAATTCGTCAGTGTAGACGCGATAGAAATCGAGCCACTTGGATACGTAGGGAGCTGTAGGCCTCTCGCGTTTTGTGATTATAGATATCCTGTAGCCCTTGCGGTGGATGCGTTTTGTCACCTCGCCAATCTTGGGCTCTGTCGGAGGTATTTCGCGCCATCTGTACTTCCATACATAAGTGAAGTATCGGTAGACCTGATTAGGCGTTATCGGCAGTATTGTAGGTATATCCCACTTGGCGATTTCTTTCTTTGTGATTTGTGCTTTGTTACGCTTGTTGTATTCGTCAGTCCAGACAAGCATTACATCGGCAAGTACGGAGTCAACGTCAATAGCTACTGTATTGACTGCCTCAGTCACCTTTGACTTGGTTTCTCCAGCATCCGCGGTCAACGTAACTGGCAGTAACTATTGCGTATTTATATAATATCGATGAAATGAGAGATCTCCGCCTCCATTGAGCGTAGATTCATGCTGGTTTGCTGATTATGTGAAAAGTATTCTTTGTTGAATGATAATGGTTAGGTGAATACACAAGAGCTTAGTGCTTGAATAATAAAATCAGATGCTTTTTGTGCCTCTTAACGCAGCATGAACAATTATGTTAGAAATTAGGAATATCTTGAGGAGGTACTCTTTCGCCAGTATCTATGATTGGAGTGAGGCAATAAATCTAATAGCTTTCTGCAGGAAAGAGTATAAAAATTAGTTATGATTTCTTTAATGAGTGTCTTATTATTTCACTAAATCTATGATTTATTTGAGATAATGCGAAGCAGAGTTCTTGTTTCAGCCTCATGCTAATAGTTGCTATATGAATGCATCTCAAGACCATAACGATGATGCCGCACCCTTAGCTGACAAAGAAAGCTCTTTTGAATTCGATATCAGAACAGAAGAAATCTATTTTGAAGACCAGTCAAATGGGTATTATTGCGTCTGCTTTGTAGATATGGTAAATTCTAGTCATATTACGGCTAAAATTGCAGATGGTAACAAGATCAGAAAATACTATGAAATATTCCTCAATGCCATGGCTGCATTGGCAAAGAACTTTGGCGCCAAAGTGATCAAAAATGTAGGAGATGCGCTGCTATTCTATTTTCCTGATACATCAGATATTGAGAATATAACCGCATTCAAAGAGGTTCTTGAATGCTGCAGCGCAATTATAGCAGCTCATGAATTTATCAATATAAGACTTGAAGCAGAAGCGCTACCCCCTGTCAGCTATAGAATTAGCGCCGATTATGGAAGAGTTGAGGTTGCTACAACAGTCACATCAGGCACAGAAGACTTGTTTGGTCCTACAGTTAACATGTGTGCAAAGATAAATTCACAGGCAGAACCAAATGGGATAGTAATAGGTGGAGATTTACATGAAATTATGAAACGCTTTTCGTTTAAGGAATATTCTTTTGAAGGAGTAGGAAAGAAACAGCCTAATGGAATTAGATATTCCTATCCTGTATATTCGGTCGTAAGAAAGGATGGAGTGCCAGCTAGGGATAGCGCATTGAATGTTTTCAAGAGGGAAACCCTCAAACCAAAGTTCGGAAAGGAGACACTATCTATCTATCATCGAAAAGCTTTGCAACCAAGAGATGACATTATCTCCCATTCTTATCCTAAACAAACAAGTCGTCCCACTATTATGCTAGTGGACGATGAACCAGATATACTTGCAATCTTTGAAACTTACTTAACTTCTGAGGGTTACAAAGTAGAAGCTTTTTCTGATTCGTACCAGGCATTACAGTCCTTTGCGAGATCAGAACCTCGTCATTATGATCTGCTAGTTCTTGATATTAGGATGCCGACAATAAATGGATTACAATTGTATCAGAGATTGAAAGCTGTAGATCCATATATCAATGTCATCTTCTTGTCTGCTCTTGAAGCGACGGATGAGCTTGTAAGTATATTGGATGGTGTAAAGACTGCAGATGTCATAAGAAAACCTATAGATAGGAAACATTTCCTTCAGAAGATAAAAGCAACTATTGAATCTTCACATTCCGGCGTAAATAGCTAATATGGCATGTCACAAATACAAACATGCTATCACGATCCATGGAGATAAAATATTCAATCTTTTGTCAATAACTGGAATTAATAAAACATACATGCTCTAAGCTTGTAATTATACCTTGGATATACGTAGATGAAGGCTCTGACTAATTATAAAGGTAAAATTTTTTCCTTTGTGAATTGTTAATTAGTTAAAAAGTCTATTATTCATAAGGGCAGCTTCTGGAACCCCGTTTTGCTATTTTATACTAGTTTCTATTTGATTTTTTTACTATTTGAGCAATATAGAATTAGTTTCTTTAAAATATCTAAAGCTAAGAGTATGAGAGTGTTAAAAAGGCTCTTCGTGTAGACAATAATAATCCATATGCTATGCAGGTCATGCGGTCAGGAGTTAGACCCTGTCAGGACGTGTGCCATGTGTAAAGAGACTGTACAGTGGAAGTGTTTTGCCTGTGAGAAGGAGGGAGATACTTCAATTCATGTTCATGCTGGGACATTGTCAGCATCTTTGCCTAGCGGAAGAATTTCAGAAGCCTAAAGACGGTACTTGTATGCATTCCCTTTGGCATAAAAAAGAAGTAGTACTTATAGGATATGATGATGATGATGATGCTCTAGCATAATATCTGTGTATTTAGGCCATGCTAGTAGACGGGCACAATGCACA
>CAYXGH010000010.1:0-17979 GCA_964464485.1 uncultured Nitrososphaera sp. | reverse complement strand
TTTCCTCCTTTGCATGATCGTAATTATTATTGCTGCGCATTATCTTCAAAGCTCTCTTTCTTCTTGCGCTCGTAACCATTTCTTTTGTCTCTGAAGATATTATCTCAATCAGCCTGGCTTTCTTGTAGTCTTTAGAATTACTACTAGTAGTGCTACTACTACTGCCGCTGCCACTTTTATTATTATCTGGCTTAGGTCTCAGCAATCTTCCAAGTCTTTGTATGAATTCTCTTGCACTTCCAGTACCGCTAAGTATTACACCCAACTCTGCATCTGGAATATCCACACCTTCATCTAGAACCTTGGACGTGACTACAGCCATGTATCGACCTTCCTTGAACCCTTTTAGGACATCTTGTCTTTCTTCCTTGATTGTTTTGTGAGTTATGAGTGGAATTAGGAACTTATCGGATATTTCATGGACAAGACTGTTATGCTGAGTAAATATTATCGTCTTGGCACCTTTGTTCTCTGCAAGGATTTCTCTCAGCTCTTCTATTTTGGCCCTGCTGTTCAGCGCAACATTCATCGCCTTGTTTCTGGCCAGCAAGGCTTCCCTTGCTGTCCTGTTTCTCCCAGACATTATTATCAACTTTTCAAGAGAAATTGCATACCTTTGAAAATTGAGTTTCTTCATGCATTGCTGATAGATGCTCATATGTCTTCTGTACTCTTCTAGCTCATCTGGCAGCATTTCCACCCTTCTCCTTTCAATTTCATAGGAAGCAAGATGTTTGTCTCTAGCAAGCTCATCAGGACTGGCTTGAAACACAACCTCGCCAACGAGCCTCGGCAGGTCTTTATGAAGATCATCTTCTCTTTCAATCGTGGCGGTAAGACCTAGACGAAATGGCGCTGCCATTTGCTCAGCTATAGTTCTGTAACCTAGAGCTGCCAGATGATGCACCTCGTCAAATATTACAAGCGAAAATTTGTTGCCTAGAAAAGGCGCTCGGATGTAGGCAGAGTCATATGTCGACACTGTAATTGATTGTATGTCATCATTGCCTCCGCCGAGGTTTCCTATCCTGAGGTTTGGAAAATATTTTGAGAGAATAGTAGTCCACTGATCCATCAAGTCAAGTGTCGGAACTACAACCAGCGAAGCGGCATTTGCCTTTTCTATGGCCTTGATGCCAATAATGGTTTTACCAGAACCCGTAGGCAAAACTACGCACCCTCTCAAACCTGCACGTAGCCAATTGTCAAGAGCTCTCTGCTGGTAATCCCTCAATGATATCGGTGATGACGATGAAAGTGACGATGACAACATCATCGTTTCTTCTGACAAAACATGATCTGAATATTCTATACTACTCTGTTTGAGGTAGTCTAGAATATTAGAATAGTATAGAGCAAGTGCTCTTAGCACATTTGTCCTCGGGTCTAATATGGCAAAGGGAATATGCGCAAGACCTTGGATCACTATGGTGCCTTTGTCATAAGTTAATGTAGCTTTGAGCAATAGTAATTTTGTCAAAAAAAGCATTAAAAGTCTTACCCTCATCCAAAATTCAATTCTCAATACTGATAGTACTAGTGGTAAAATAAAACACGTTTCATTATAAAGAAATTAATTAACATGCTCTAGCCATTTAGTTCTACAACACTATATGACTACCTCCACTAGCTATTGGTCATTGCAATGATAACATAATAGATGTGTTCATAAGTGTCATGATAAAGTGTTCTGTTGTTTCGAAAACACATAGGAACCTAGCTTCAAAAAGTGCAAGTGAATGATTTTCTTTCTTACTGCTTTGATAACATCTGCAACTGATGACCGACGAGAACATGATGGCAGCAGAGCATATGCTCCTGCAACCATGAGATCCATTATTTAATTCCTCCACTTAGATACTTTAAGCCACATAGCGTATTGAACTACAATAATTTTATTAGCAAGTAAGTAATCACTACTAGGTGTGACAGAAGAACCAGAAGGAGAAGTCAGGACTGATGCCACATGTACAGTAGTAGATGTATGGGAGCTGCTAGGTAGAAGGTGGTCGCTTCACATTTTGAAAAATCTAAAAACAAAAGAAGTTATTAGGTTTAACGAACTGAAAAGATCGTTGCCCGGCATCAGCAGCACAGTACTATCAGAGCGTCTGCTGGAACTAGAGCGTGAAGGGCTTGTGACAAAAAAGATCTACCCGGAGGTGCCACCAAGAGTAGAATATAGTATCACGCCTCAGGCAAGAGAGCTCGGAGTAATAATAAAAGATCTGGCGCGTTGGGCAAACAGGTGGAAGCGCCCAGAAATAAAGCCACTTGCTGCCCAAAAGAAAAGCTAGTGCAGCTTTTGGAACCTGCGGCCATCCTTTGCGCTGACCACCCCTATTTCCACAATTGGCCGCTCGCCAAGTGCTCTTTCTATCGCTTTGTTGCTCAATGCTACAGCTTGCTCAACGCTCATGTCGGCGCTATACTCGCTCTGTACCACATCTAGTGCTGCATCAGCCGACTTGCCTATTGCAAAGCCAGAGCCGCGGAAGAATGTCCCGCTTGGGTCAACCTGATAGAGCTGCAGGCCAGTCTGATCGACGCCAGCTATGATCACAGATGCAGCCTGTGGCCTAACTGCGTACACAGTGTAATTGTGCAGGAATGACCCTAGATGCTTTGCAAGCGAGCCTACATCTATCGGACTTTCAAAGTTGAGCCGGTGCTTCTGTGCTTCAAGTCTCAGCTCGTCTATCAGCTGCAATATGTCGCCAATATACCCTGAGCCGGTTGCACCGATATGGCCGTCGATTACGAATATCTTTTCGGCCGGGTCTATCAGCGGCCTGACGGGCTTGATGTGGCTTGTGAGGAGCGCAAACTCTGGAGTCTTGATCCCTATTGTGGTTGATCCCCTATTTACCGCTTCAAGGGCGCTGTCGACCAGCACCAACCGGCCTTCTGGCCCATAATAGTACGGATACCTTCCTCCAGCAGCAACGTTTGCTCCTCCTGCTGTTTCAGCCATCTCCTACTTTTTCACCTCCACTGTTGCCAACAGGTTTGGGATAGCAAGCACCTCTATGCCGTTGCCAGAGCCAGGATCGCGCTCCATCGCTGCAGCCACCGCTTTTGAAGCCATAGCCTCAGCCTGTTCATTTGTGATTTCTTTGTGGTACATACTCTCAAGCACTCCATACGCAATAGGCGAGCCGGAGCCCGACGAGGCAAAATCTTCGCTTGTTATCGCTCCACTCATATCAGCTGCATAGACGTGCCCGCCTTCTTGGTCAACGCCAGCGACTAACAGTTCGACAAAATAGGGCTGATAGTTCTTTAGGCCAGAGTACGCAAGGTTTGCGATCAATCTTGCTGATTCCTTGGCTGTGAGCGGAAAGCCTCTCCGCAGCTCCATCAGCTGGCGCTCTGCCTTGGCGACTTTAATCAAATACTCTGCGTCGGATAACTGTCCCGCTATTGCCACAGCAAGTGTGTCATCTACCTTGGCTATCTTTTGTGTTATTTTTGATCCAATGAAAAAGCCCTTGCTTGCCCGCTTGTCAGAGCCTAGCACGACTCCTTCTTTGGTCTTGATACCAACGATTGTTGTCATTTCTCTGATAGTAGTATAGGAAGATAGGGAATTAATTGACCTGTATTGCTGGAAATAAGTCACAGCTAGTTGGATCAAACACAACTGACACCATTCACCTGCATCCGCGAGAATGAATGCTAGCCACAACGTTCTAATCACCATGGGATAATATGCTTTTTCTTTCTCTTAATTTACCAGTCAGCGGAAATGTCCCTAAGATTCAACAGTGTCTACGTACTGGTTCCGATAACTTGGCGGGATGAACGAAATTTCACGAATAAAGTATTATACCCTCGATCTCCCTTTTAGTTACCGGTACTTATATTCTCCATCAAATAGCGGGAGCCAATCTCCACCATCCTACAATGACTGAGAATACCCTTCACCTATTGCTTGTATGAAGAAAAGATCTTCTGTCCGAAAAGCGTCCACTTAAGGTTGTCGTAGTCATGTTCGGACTCGGGCTGCCTTTATTCGCCCCCTTCGAAACGAACAGGACAACATCAAAGCTGACAGCAATTAGGATGATGATGACAGTACATGTTTTTTCAAGCCAAGTAGAGCCAGCATCTATGCCTAACAAGATAGATCAGAAGGGTCAATAGATTGTCTAAGAGGTGATAGAAGATTTTTAATTCATAAAAAATTTTATAGCTAAGAACAATACAATAGACAAAATTAATTCATGACGCTTTTTCCTCTTCACGTCGCCTTTGTCTAGATGCTTAAGCCAAGATTCAGAAAACTGCATTTTGCGGCTCTGACAGTCGGTGCAGTCATCCCTGATGTCGAGCCTCTGATAGCCTGGATGTTTGGGTGGTCGGTGTTTTTCGGCTGGGACTTTCCATGCTCGCTTGCTCCTGACAGGCTGGTCTTGCACTCAATTGTGGCAGCCCTAACCATAGACGTTGTCCTCACCATAATTTTCGTCAAAATGATAGACAAGCTTGATGTTGAAAGGCTGGGGATATGTGGATTTACCAATGTCAAGACAAATACCGCCTTTTTTGCATCTGCTGCGATAGGCAGCCTCTGTCTCATATTTTCGTCGACTGGCTACACCATCCTGCAAACCCAATTTTCTGGCCCTTTTTGGTAGACGGCTCGTATTATGTAGATGGGCTACTGCTTTCGTTTATGGCCGTTTTACCTGCCTCGATCATTGTGGCAACTATGGCTGGTGCGATCACGGCGGCAATCATAGCAAGAGCTCTTAATAAGAGCGGCTATAGCTTCTGGCTGGTGTTTTCAAATCCGGCAAAAGCACTTTCTCTCATAACGGAATCACTTGGCAAAGCTAATTGATTGCGCTAGCATCTCGGTGATCCAGTACGTATGCATTAAGCCTGCTCTGCATCACCTTTGTTATCTGCTCATAGATGGTATACGATCCCACCATCGCCTGCACCTTTTCTTTTTCAGTAGATGCATTTGTCTCGATGACAATATAATCTGCGATCAATCGAAGGTTGATTTGGAACGCGCCATCGTCGCTTGTCCACTGCAGCGTATAACCTGTATCGCTCCTTATCATGCCTATCCACCGAAGGTTCTTAAACCACCTCCCGATCAAGTGGTGCATAACTTCTGAAGCCTTGATGTTGAGCGGGATATACGTCTGCAATAACTGCATATACTCTCTGCCCTTTGGTTTGTGTTGTTGCTGCAACAACTCGATCCTTGACATTGCAGTTGCACCGGCCTTGCTAAGCCGATAACCTACCGGAGACTTTTCTACAAGCTCCATTTCTTCTAGCCTACGGAGCGCCCTTGACAAGCTTTGCTGGTGGAGGTTGAGCTTACGCATCAAGCCTTTAAACGAGTAATTTGATCCATCTTCATTCAGCAATGCCAAGATCTTGTTATCGTTGTTATGAAAATCGGTTGCACTAAGCGAGTCCTGCGAGCCATCATCTTCTTCTTCTACTAGGATCTGAGCAGCCACCACCGGCTTGCCACTGATCATCTGCTTTTCCGCTGCAAAGTCCTCTCTAGGGGTCTCGTCCTTGAGAGTTGTTGTTGATTCAGTCGGAATGTCGCTTTCCACTTGCATATTACAAGCACCCCTTCATGATATAAATTATAAAGTAACCATCTGGAGAGCAGGTAAGTAAAATGCTACTAATACACCTCAATTGCCTCTTCCTTGAAGCCCATCTGAGCCAGTAGACTCTTAGCCGTCTCTCGATGATCTCCTTGGAGGATTATCTGGCCCTCCTTAAACGTGCCTCCTGTGCCAATCTTGGTCTTTAGCTGCTTTGTAATTTCCTTCAAATCTTTTCTGTCCTGAAGGCCTGATATCACGGTGACAGGTTTCCTATACTTTCTGATGTCTTTGGTAATCACTATGGCTGCTTCTTCCTTTTCAATCTCTTTGATCAGCTCGTCCATTGAATCATAGTCAGACACTGGGATGATTATTGCCGCTCACGCTCAAAAGTGTTTTGATAAAAAAATTTTATGGGCGCTCGTCGACTGGAACTGGAAGTTGAAACTGGCGCCCATAGCGATTGATGGTAACTGTTAGTCGGTCATTTACCATCTTTTTGCGCACGTACGAAGCGATCTCTGAAGGGTCTTTTATCATGTTGCCATCTATTTCCTCGATGATATCTCCTTTTCTCAGCCCTGCATCGTCAGCCGGGCTATAAGGCTCAACTCTTGCAATGAGCGCTCCATCAATCACAGGGAGTCCATAGTATCGTGCAAGCTGGGGGGTAACCTTCATTGACGCAACGCCAATCCACGGCCTAGTTACCTTACCCTTCTCTATCAATTCTTTCAATATCGACTTGGCCGTGTTGATAGGAACTGCAAACCCGATGCCCTGTGCATACGGCATGTTGGCGGTGTTGATAGCAATCACTTCTCCGTTTGTATTGACAAGCGGTCCACCTGAGTTGCCTGGGTTGATGGCAGCATCTGTCTGTATTAGCTCCAGCACGCCGCTCCTTGTCTGTATGCTTCTATTCAATGAGCTGACTATGCCAGCGGATACTGCGGGTCCTCCAGTGAGCCCAAAGGGGTTGCCAATTGCAATCACTATCTGACCTGTCTTTAGGTTGTCTGAGTTGCCAAGCTGTGTAGCTGGAAGCGACTGTTCTGATTCTACCTTGAGCACTGCAAGGTCCGTGGTCTCGTCGCTTCCGACTACTTTTCCTTTGAGCACCTTGCCGTCTGGCAGCGTCACCTTGAGCCGCTCTGCGTCGTCGATTACGTGGTTGTTTGTAAGGATGTAGCCCTTTTCATCTATGACTACCCCTGACCCTACTCCTTCTACTGGAAATATCCTGAACATCTGGTCGTGTAGCATCCTCACACTTGCGATGTTGACTACGCTCTTGCTCACTTTTTCAACTGCGCTGATAAGTACATCTTCTGGAACAGGTGTCATGCCACTATATTGGAAGGCGGCAGGTAAATTGACCGGCTATTCTAGAATCCAGTCACACTCGTTGAACAAGAGTAAAAAAAGGGAGATTTGAAATGTCATGAAATGACGTTGTAGCAGGCTATGTCAATAATTCAGTTAGAAAACATATACAATTGCATTCCTGCAACGTATAATGCAGGTAACAAAGCAAGCACCCAACCATCGCTTACAAGTCTTGCAACAAAGAATTGGATGATTCAAAGCACCAATGAATGGATAATATTGTAAACTATGTTAAAGCAGACAGGTCAATAGTGCTCAAATTTGAAGTATTTTTGCATGCAGCAAAGAAAAGACAAGCAATGATGATGATGATATGGCATCGGTTACACAGAGTAAATTATAGCTATGCTACACTACACGACGAAGATGAAAGGCCTTGGCCTTGCCTGAACTATTTTTTTATGGCCTGTAGTGCGCTGCAAATGTATCTGGCTCATTAGAGCCAAAATCGTGCATAAACTGATCCCTGATGAGCCTGCCATATATCACCAAGTCGCGTGCCATCATCCGCAGCCTGCTTGACAATCTTGCATTCACCGTTTCATGTCCTGTAAAGTCCTGTGGACCATTTATCGATACTCCATAGGGCATACTCCATCCATAGCACTGACGCACCGCAGTGCGCATCTGATCCATAACGGTAAGCCCTTTTTCGTGCGATGCAACTATGTATCCAAACACTTTTCCTGAAAACTCTTCGTAAAAATGATCAAGAAAATTCTTAATAGCACCAGACATCGAGCCATGGTAATCTGGCGATGCAAGGATAAAAGCGTCAGCCCAAGCTATGGCCTTGGCTGCACATTCCACCTCTTTTGACGCTGGGGCACTTGGGTCATATAAGGGCAATACTATTCTATTGAGCTCTAGTAGGCGAACTTCTGCGCCCTGCTTCTTGGCATACTCTAGTGCAATTTTAAGTGCCCGTGTGCTGTATGATCCCTGCCGAGTGCTACCCGCAACTCCTAACACATTAAACATATTTTTCATCTCTTATTATTATTGAACTTAGCCGGATTAATCGACTTGCTTTTACAGTAATTGGTCACATCATCAATTCTTGGTAATCGCATACTTCTATGGCATGTTCAGCCTGCGTAGCCGCGATCGAGGGTAATAGAGAGCCTTCGCTATCATAACTTGCACCCGAGTGATACACAGTATTGCAATCTATGTGATGATGTTGTCATTGCCCTTCGTTATTGCTCTCTTGAACTAAACGGTGATGCGCTTGGCACATGATAGGCATTCAACAATTACCTGACTTTCGCTCTTATTTATCACTTTGAACTTCTTTGAACCACATGACAGGCAGACAGGGCACGCCCTCTGATCCTTTACCACGTCTTCTATATTACCACCTCTGTGGGTTGCTATCCGAGTGGGCCAGCATATTTATCCTTACAATGCCTCCAACCTGCTGTATTACCTTTGCGACTGCCGGTGGTACTAGATGCTCCCATGGCTTACCCTCTTGCATGAGATGCCGAATGTTTGTGCTATTGTACTCATTTATTTCTGCAAACACAGGGTCCTCAATGGCAATGCCGGAGTCTTGAGAGCGTGCAAGGTATTTTACAAAGTCGTTGCCCGAGTATAGCACATCAAATGGTGGAACCATTGACCGTAGGTAGGCAAGCCATCGAGCATTGTTCTCATCATTTGCAACAGGTATAATATAGCACCTTGAAAGATCAATCCCTGCTTCTTTCAATGCCTCATGAATCATTAGCACCCTCTCACCGGCACTGAAAGGATCCTTATCGATAAAGTTGAACTGCGCGCTCCCGATTATTATCACGAGCTCGTCGCACTCGCTTAGGATCTGCTTTGTAAGTGCCAGGTGACCCTTATGGAAGGGCTGGAAGCGTCCCAGCATGAGTCCACGTCTTGTCATTGTGGTTTGCCTAACTTATTCTTCCACTGCTCTATTTCCTTTGCTTCTATCTTGCGGAAGATCGGCTCTACTTTGCCAAGTTCATGGCCTGCAGGAACTGCTCTGATGTCCTTAGCCGACTCCCAGACCTGCTGGTGAACACTGCCACTTCCAAGCTTGAGCTGGGCCCATATCTTTTCACACGAAAAGGGAATGAATGGTTCAAGCAGGACCGCTAAGCTTCGTACTGCATTCACCGATACGTACACCGTTGTATTTGAAGTATCCTTGTTTGCCCAAGGTGAGTTTGTCTGGAAATAATGGTTCATGTAATTGCTATATTTTAGGATCCTCTTGAGCGACTTGTCTATCTCGTTGCTTGACATCCGCCTGCCTGTTTCATCCACCGTTGCTGCCAGCTCCTTTTCTATCGTATCGTCAATGCTTGATGGCTTGGGCACTATGCCTTGAAACGACTTTTGCGTGAATGAAAGAGCCCTATTTATGAAATTGCCGATGTTGGCGATCAGCTCATTGTTTATCCTTTCATAGAATGCATCAAAGTCAAAATTCAGATCGTCTTGCGAGTATGTAACTACAGACGCAATGTAGAATCTCAAATAGTCAGGGTTGAATGCGGAAGTGAAATCCTTCAGGCCAATATACCACTTTCTGCTCTTTGATATCTTTTGGTTTTGCAGCATGAGGTGGCCCCTCGTGGGGATATATTCTGGAAGCTTATATTCTGAGTTGATGCCAAGGCGTATTGCAGGCAAGAAGAGGTAGTGGTGGTAGATAATGTCCTTGCCAATAAAGTGGTAAATCTCCGATTCGTTCCAGAATTTCTTGCCGTTGCCTCCCCTATCCTTGACGAACTTGACAAGAGATGAGATGTAGCATAGATGATTATCGAACCAGCCGTAAAACACCTTACCCTTTGCCTCGGGCAGGGGTATTGGCACGCCCCATGAAAGGTCACGGGTGATGTCCCAATCCTGCAGTCCTTCGTTTATCCAGTTTATGACATAGTTCTTGACGTCTGGCTGCAAGTGCGTGTTCGACAAGAGCCACTTTTTCAGTTTCTCTTCAAAGCTTGACAGACGGAAAAAGTAGTGTTTGCTCTCTCTTTTGACAGGTGGCCTGCCACATATTGCACACTTAGGCTCCAGTATCTGATCGGGGACGCGGCCACACTTTTCACACAAATCTGAATACTGGTTTTCTGCATTGCAGTAAGGGCATCTGCCAATTACATATCTGTCTGGTAAAAATTTGTTGTCATAGCTGCAGTAGAACTGAATTACGTTCTGGTCATAAATGTGGCCGTTCTCGCGCAATTGTTTGAAAACGTACTGGACAAACTCAACATTTTCTTTGGCGCTTGTATTATAAAAAAAATCAAACGAAATACCTAATGATTCAAAATCTTCTTTGTCCTGCCTGTTCCAGTAATCAACATAATCTTTGGGATTTTTTTTATCTTTTTCTGCTCTTATCAAGATCGGAGTTCCAAAATCATCAGTAGCACAGATATGGTACGCCTTCAACCCGTTGAGTTTCAAAAAACGTGTGAAAATATCTGCCGGTAGATATGTGGAGGCTATATGACCTAGATGTATCTCCCCATTTGCATAAGGGAGTGCGCTTGTAATGACTGCGCTTTCGCTACTGCTATTATCCGGCATCACACTTGCAATCAATGTACAGCATTTTAACCTAACTGGTGTGCTTGTAGCGCTCTTGCTCCTTTGTCATTTGATCTATCTTGATGCACATTGAATCAAGTGCATAGCTTCCAACATCTTGATCTATTTGTTCTGGCACACTATGCACTTTTACTTCCATCCTGTCATGGTTTTTAGCAATGTACAAAATAGATAGCAGCTGGTTAGCAAATGAGAGAGCCATTACTTCCGGCGGGTGGCCTTCTGCGGCAACTAAGTTGACTACTCTCCCCTTTGACAGCAGGAACAACCTCTTTCCATTAACATCCAAGCGCTCAATGTTTGGACTAATCTGCACCGGTTGGCAGCAGCTGATGTCATAAAGGCTCTCAATATCGATCTCGACGTCAAAGTGGCCTGCGTTTGCCAGAATGACAGCATCCTTCATCCTAAGAAAATGCTCCTTCCTTATCACACACGTTTGTCCCGTGCATGTAACAAAAACGTCGCCGGCAGGCGCAGCGTCTGACATTCGCATTACCTCAAATCCATCCATCTTGGCTTCGATTGCTTTTATAGGATCAACTTCGGTAACAGTCACTATAGCCCCCATGCCCTTTGCCCTAGTTGCCACGCCCTTGCCCACCCAGCCATAGCCGCATACAACGACATTCTTACCTGCCAATAGTATGCCTGTTGCCCGCAGTATGCCATCAAGGGTGCTCTGTCCAGTGCCATGTCTGTTATCAAAAAGGTATTTTGTACGCGCATTGTTGACCGCTATAATGGGATAAAGGAGTCTGCTTCCCCTTTCTAGGGCAACAAGTCTCTTTACCCCAGACGTTGTCTCTTCGGTGCCACCCGCTATGCCCTTTGCCTTTTGCTGATGGGCCACTGAGTGGAGATCACCTCCGTCGTCAGTTACTATGGCAGGTCTAAATGCAAGCACACTGCGGATGCACTGCTGATACTCTAATTCTGTCTCGCCGCGCCAAGCGTACACATTTACACCCATGTTATACAGAAAAGCTGCAATGTCATCCTGGGCCGACAAGGGATTTGCTGAACAAATTGCGATGTCTGCGCCCAAGCTCTTTGCAGCCATCACAAGGACTGATGTTTCTTTTGTAATGTGAAGACAAAAGCCAAGCCGAAAACCTGCCAGCGATTGACTGCTCTCATTAATTGCTCTTATCTTTTCAACTATACCCATACGGCTGGTAGCCCACTCATATGACTGCCTTCCCTTGTATGCAAGGTTGTCATCCGCTATTTTTCCAGGCACGATTTATGAATGATGGGACATGCAATAAAAGCTACTGGTTTTCATACTCTTGTTCGCGGAACCTTGCTCTTTCCCTTCTTATGAGGACAAAGAGTGTAAGTATTATCGCTATCCACACTACACTTAGCACGATGTTGGTAAAACTAACGTAGAGGTACGGCATTGCATCGATCATATCTTGCTGGATGATCTCTAGTGATACATGAATGTCCAGCATGCCAGAATTATATTCAGCACTATGGGGCTCCATTGATGCTATCGAGTTGGCGCGGGTCACAATGTCGTTTAGATTTCCTTGTATGAGTTCCAAGTCTGTTTTTGCAGTCGGAAATACCCATACCGGATTGCCACTCTCCGGCAGTTCCATCTTCGCCTTTGATACAAAGCTTGCCAGAGCTTCGGGAGTCTGGGCAGTCTGGGCCCTCTTCAGGTATCCAAGCGCGCTGTCGACAGGGTAAACAGCCTGCTGGTATCCGTAAAGGGCCATAGCTATCCCAAAAATCATAAGAGCCAGAACGCCGGCCATCATGAGCCTGTATGACGATGTCATGCCGGAATTGATATTGCTATAGCACTGGGGGAGATATTTAGATGTGGCGGAGAAGTCTGTATTGATGGCTCTGCTGTCCGATAACCAATTTATAGCCAGATTGATTACAAGGTCATGATAATTGGCATTTGTCAAGGTCGCCCAGCGGGGCGAGATTAAAGAGAACAGCGGCAAGGAGCTTTACATCAATGGCACAAGAATTGCGCTTTTCTATGCAAACGACAAGTACTATGCAATTGAGGCGCTTTGCCGCCATCAGGACGGCTCACTTGCTCCCGGCAAGATAGACGGCGAAGTCGTCGAATGTCCCCTGCATTCGTGGCACTACAACATTAGAACAGGAGAGTTGCTTGACTATCTTGAAGGAGTAGAACTGATAACCTACAATGTAGACGTTAGAGGAAACGACATTTACATTGACGCCTAGCAAAGTAAAAAGCAGGGGCAAGCCCACCCCAAATCGCGACAGTGAAATTATACAATACACTCAGCCGGCAAGTAGAGGAGCTAAAGCTGCAAAACCACACAGTGAGGATGTATGTTTGTGGAGTCACAGTCTATGACAACTCTCACATTGGGCACGCAAGAACAATCATTATATTTGATGTATTGCGCCGATACTTGCTATCACAAGGCTATAAAGTGATTTTTGTACAGAACTTTACTGATGTCGATGATAGGATAATCAACCGTGCAAAAGCAGAGGGCAAGAAGGCAGAGGAAATATCAAAGAGATATATTGACAGATACTTCAACGACTTTGACAGCTTGAATGTAATGCAAGCAGATTACCACCCAAAGGCTACTGATCACATCAATGAAATGATCCAGCTAATTGATGGCCTGATGAAAAAGGGACATGCCTACCTGACGCTCAACGGTGTATATTTCAGAGTCAAGTCATTTCCGTGCTACGGCAAGTTATCAAAAAAGTCAGTTGAAGAGCTAGAGTCCGGCGCGAGGATAGAGATCGATCCCTCAAAAGAGGATCCACTTGACTTTGCACTCTGGAAGTTCTATTCAGATGAGACGGTGTGGCCAAGCCCATGGGGTAATGGGAGGCCTGGCTGGCATATAGAGTGTTCTGCCATGTCGCGCAAATATCTGGGCGACACATTCGAGATCCATGGCGGCGGACACGATCTAGTTTTTCCACACCATGAAAATGAGATCGCCCAGTCAGAATCATACACAGGCAAGCAGCTTGCAAAGATATGGGTTCACGCCGGTATGGTTACCATCAATTCACAAAAGATGAGCAAGTCGCTTGGCAACATTGTTACAATAGAGCATGCGCTGAAAACTTGGAGAGCAAATCCTCTCCGGCTCTATTGCTTGTCAGCACACTATTCAAAGCCTCTTGATTATACTGACGAATTGCTAAAAGAGTCAATCCAAAGGTGGCGCCAGATAGAGACATGCGCCTACGAACTGCAGCTTGCAGTCGGTAGCGGCGGCGAGATTGATTCTGTGCAGAGGATATGCGATGAATCGATGCGAGCTTTTGAAGCCGCAATGGACGACGACATGAACACATCGCTTGCAGTTTCAGAGTTAGTGAAGCTTGTAACAAAGCTCAATAGGTATATTGCAGCAGACAAGCTAACAAAGGATATGGCTGATGGCGCATTGCCAACTCTTAACAAGATAATGGATATTCTGGGACTCAAAATTGTAGAAGCTAGCGACAAAGAAAAGAAAGAAATTGAGGAAGTAGTGGTACAACGCAACAAGCTGCGGGCTGAGAAAAAATTCAAAGAGGCCGATGAAATCCGGAAAAAGCTATTAGAGCACTCTGTTGAGCTATTAGATCACAAGGGACGTACAGTGTGGGTCAAGAGGGAAAAGCCCGAATAGTCAGATTTTAGTTTTTGTGCATGCAAATGCTTCCAACTATTGAGCTAGTCTTACGCCTCTATATCTAGAGTAGCGATGATGATGATGATGATGAGGCTACGGGATGGTATGTGAATGGATTCAGTCACAATCCTTGAGCATATCGTAACGCTGGCAGATGTTATAGCTCTGATGTCCGTCCCTCCTCCCTCACAGCGGCAACTTCAAGTTGAAGGGCAAGGCTCTTGGCAGGCAAATTCCTCTTCACAAAGGCATCTGCAGAATCATTGGCATAATAAGGGGCAATCTCGAATAGGAGATAGGCGATATCCCAGGTCCTTGGCGCAATCCCGGGCAATGTTCTTATAAAGAACGCCTACGCCTACGGTCAGCCCTGCAGCAAGGTGGAAGAATTGAGAACGCCGCAGTACCGATAAAAAAAGAAGACGCGATCAGCGTCTAGCTTTTTCCTCTCTTATCTTTTCCAAGTCTTTCTGCAATAATTCAATAGTTTTCGGTATCTCTTTTTCTGCGCAATCTATGCAGATCTGCTGCAGGGAAAGTGGGTATGTGAAATATTTCACATTCAGTGCAATATCGCGCTTGCATGATACACATTTTTTCATCTTGTAAGGGTCAGTATTTTTGATGATCAAACCTCGACCACTTCGCCTTGGCCAGGTGCATGCGCGTCGTAGCCATACTTTTCCTTTATCTCTTCAGCAAACTTGACGCATGATGGGCCATCACCATGTACAGTCAGCACCTTTGGGTTGCCTTTGACACGATCCAAGATTTCAAAAAGCTCACTCCTGCTATTGTGACCGGAAAATTCAAAGCGCTTAACATCAGCGTAGCATTTTCTTATCTTGCCATCAAAGTTGGCAACACGCTTTTCTAAGAGCATTCTGCCAGGTGTCCCTTCGCCTTGGTATGATACAATCGCAATACCGTTCTTCTCGCTGTTGGCTATCTGCTGTGTGTAAAATATTGCAGAGCCTCCGACCAGCATGCCTGCCGGCGAAATTATGAGGCATGGCTCCTCTACTACCTTGCGCCTCCTGCTCCAGCCCTGTATCCACTCGGCCTCTCCTATGGCGCGTCTGAACATTTCTGCATCCTTGAGGAATGCCGGGTGGCGGCTCATTATTTGATTTGCTTTAAGAGCCATACCGTCCATCACTACCTTGTGCTTGAAATTGTAGGCCTTTAGCACAGTTGCTATTTCCTGTGCACGCTGGATTGAAAAGGATGGGACAAAAAGAGTTCCGCCGCGCTCTATGACTTCGTATGCGAATTCAATGAGGTCCTTTTCCGCCTCTTCGCGGGGTTGCTGTTCTGACTGCGAATAGGTGCTCTCTATTATCATCATGTCAATCTCGCCAAAGTCAAGGTCTGCAGGACGCAAAAGTTTTGAGCCACGAGTATTGATGTCACCACTATAAAACACTTTCTTGCCTTCATGTTCTACTACAATGCTTGCACCACCTACTACATGACCTGATTCATGGAGCGTCACCTTGGCATTATTTACCATGTAGGGTTCTCTATATTGCAGATTCTTGGAGCTCCTGAGCATCGTCATAACATCAATGTATTCAAATGGTAGATAGAATCCAGAAAGCTTAATCATATCTTCAATAAGCAATTCAGAAAGCTCAAAAGTTGGAAGAGTGCCAAGTGCAGGAATATTTGTTGAGCCGGACAGGTACAAGGAAGGAACAAAGCCGGAGTGATCAAGATGTGCATGAGTGATGACTACAGCATCAACTTCCTTGGGCTTGACGTGCATTGGGAAAATGGGCTCACGCTTGAGCAGTACGCCATAGTCCATCAGTACGTTGGTATGGTCACAGTTGACGAGAAATGCCGCACGGCCCACCTCCTTCGCCGCTCCCAAAACCTTAACTTTCAATTTATTGTTACTATGTAGAGCTGTCGGCAATACTCTCTTTAAATCTTGCTAATTCCATTGCACCTGCCACATTGGTTCTAGCATTGCAGGATTTTCCAGCTTTTGCAAATAGCCATATCCGCATTCATCAAGTATGGATTCAAAGTCATATCTATCATCGATAGGTAATTCTTTTTCAACTTGTCTTTTGAGTGCTGCCTTGACGCTTGGTACTTTTTGTGGCTTTGCATACACATACCAAAGGTTGTGTGCTCCTCGCATCATTGCAAGCTCGGTTCTCCTGTTGTCTGGCATTTTTGTATAGTACCGGTTCATGATCTCCGTATTGACATCCTCCCATGAGGGAGTTCTCCACCATGCGACTCTCTGGAAGCCATGACCGTCAAATTCAGCTTCCAAGCTGATGCCTTGATCAAGTGTCGTGATAATAACATCAGTGCTACGCGCAATTGGATCGCGAAAGTCCTGGCCTGGCTCCATCCAACCCACGAAAATAAGGTCGTATTTTTTGTCTATCCAATGCGCGTCGGCAATGCTAATATAATCTGGCTTTATGATGCCAAGACCATAAAAAATCCCGGCGTCCTTTTCGATTCCTTCAGCGCTTGGAATAAACTTCCGTACCTGCTTTAGGAAATCTCCGTAGCCACATCCTACATCGAGGTATTTTGGATTACTTGAGATTGCCTTTGCAACAGCGACGGTGCGCAGTACATCGACCTTCCTGTATGCAAAGTAAGACCCTTTAAAAAAAGGAAAGATGTAGCGCTCATGGTTTGATGACCTTGTGTTTGCCCCAAATTGCGTCAGCTCATGCCTGGCCTTGCGCAGATCTTCAAGATTAAATGGCATTTAGTCAAACTTCACTTCCCACACCTTCCTATTGTTTGCAAGTGCGGGTAGCTCCTCCATGTAGTGGAAGCCGCATTCGTCAAGGACAGACTCAAAATCAAACCTATCATTTGGATCTTCTCCTTTTTTCAACCACCATTGCAAGCCTGATTTGATCCTGGCGGTAAGTTCTGGCTTTGCATACACGTACCAAAAGTTGTGGGCAGTGCGCAATTTTGCTAACTGCTCCTTCTTGCCTGAGTCAAGTGAAGGCGCGTAGTAGCGGTTCATGAGCTCCCCGTTTACATCTATCCACGACGGGGTTCTCCACCATGCCACCCTTTGGAAGCCAAATTCCTCATATTCGCAGCCACAGTTTATGCCACATTGGCCACCCGTATCAAAGGTTGTAATAACACATTTGGTGCATTTGGCGACGAACCTACGAAAGTCCTCCCCGGGCTCCATCCAGCCTACAAACGCTACATCGACTGATTCAGACAACTCCTCGGCAGGCATCAGGTTAATGTAATCAGGCTTTGAAATCTGAAATGCATAAAAGATGCTTCTGTGTTTTTCTATCCCCCTTGCATCAGGCAAGAGCTGTCGCACTTTATCGAGAAAATCTCCGTAGCCGCACCCGATATCGACATAGCTTGGATTGGCAGAAATTGCCTTTGCAATCGCTACAGTTCGCAGCACATCTACCTTACGGTATGCAAAATACGAACCCCTAAAAAAGGGGAAGATGTACCGTGCGTGATGGAGAGGCGGATTGCAATCCAGAAACTGCCTGTAGGCTCTATATGCACTGTGCAGCTCATGAATTGCGAAGGGCACAAGCTTGCTCTTTTTTCTTAATCCTTATATATCTAATGGGTTACAGAAGTTATCTCGCAGCTGTATATGTATAACGGTGTTTTGCAAAAACCGAAAACCCTTAATAAGTTCAGTTCTTAGAATGTTGGTATGGTTAGAAAATTTGATGAATGGTGGAATACAGTTCCGGCTGACTTGAAGCAAAAAGCTCGTAAAGGTGACGAAG
>CAYXGH010000009.1:0-18663 GCA_964464485.1 uncultured Nitrososphaera sp. | reverse complement strand
ACCGATAAGATAAATCATAGAAAGATCATGGCTAAGAATGCTTTTGGCCTCGGGTAGGCATGTTAGACTCTTCAAGCTTAATTTAGGACAAAAAACACCTTCTTGCAGAAAAATTACAATCTGACATGCTTTTATTCCGAGATGCCTTATAGAAGCCATTGAAGGTTTACAGCTTCCAGTGCCCAGCCTGCGGCTATGAGTCAAGGCACCCTGTTGGGACTTCAGATATGGATCAGATCCTAACTGATGTCAATAACGATTTTGCTCAGTATAGGCTGTTTGTGTGTAGAAAGGAGCTCACGCTAGTGGATGCAGATGTACTGGATGCACATTTTGACAACAAGTGTCCATCAGACAAGAGTGAGCTGGAACCGATAGATGATCCCGAACATGTCAAATGCCCTCGGTGCGGTAAAGAGTTAAAGGTTGAAGTTATCAAGCCACTGGCAACGACGGACGGGTCCGCGGAATAATATATATTAAATATCTATTGCTCGATAGAAACCTCAGGGATAATGGCTTCTTTAAATCTCGCTCAGAAGATAATTTCAGATCATCTTGTGGAAGGCAAGGTCGAGCCAGGCCAGGAAGTCGGTCTTAAGGTAGACCAAGTTCTTATGCAAGATGCAACTGGCACCATGGCATGCCTCCAATTTGAAGCCATGGGAATACCGCGGGTCAAGGTAGAACATGCCGCCATCTATGTAGACCATAATATTCTACAGACTGGGTTTGAAAACGCCGACGATCACCGTTTCCTCCAGACGTTTGCCTCAAAATATGGTATCTATTATAGCAAGCCGGGCAATGGCATCTGTCATCAAGTAAACCTTGAACGCTTTTCAGTACCAGGCAAATTGCTGATAGGCTCTGATAGCCACACTCCTACTGCCGGTGGCGCAGGCATGATGGCAATTGGAGTAGGGGGTCTAGATGTAGCTGTCGCCATGGCCGGCGCACCGTTCTACACCAAAATGCCCAAGATAGTCGGAGTAAAGTTGACTGGCATGCTCAGACCTTGGGTCACTGCCAAGGACATAATCCTTGAAATGCTGCGCAGACTGTCAGTCAAAGGAGGAGTGGGCAAGATCTTTGAGTACTATGGCGAAGGTATCAAGAGTCTTGGTGTCCCCCAAAGAGGAACAATATGCAATATGGGCGCAGAACTTGGTGCCACCACATCTCTGTTTGAATCAGATGAAGTCACGCTTGACTACCTGACTCGTCAAGGCAGGCCGCATGACTACAAGCGTTACATGGGAGATCCAGGCTGCAGCTATGATGAAAACATAGAGATAAACCTGAGCGAGCTTGAGCCGCTGATTGCGCTTCCGGGCTCGCCTGATGCCGTGCACAAGGTACGCGACGTGCAGGGGGTCGATGTTCATCAGGTGCTCATCGGCTCATGTACCAATTCAAGTTATGTTGAAATGATGACTGTTGCTCATGTGCTCAAGGGCAGAAAGGTGCACTCAAATGTCACGATGGCCATTAACCCTGGTTCAAAGCAAGTGCTTGAGACTGTAGCGCGTGACGGTCAAATATATCATATCATTGCTTCTGGCGCCCGACTGCTTGAAAGTGGTTGCCAGGGCTGCATAGGCATGGGTTCTGCACCAGGAACTGATTGGATTTCAATTAGATCCTTCAATCGTAACTGGCCGGGAAGAAGCGGCACGAAGGACGACAAGGTCTACCTGACATCGCCTGAGGTGTGTGTTGCTTGCGCTGTGACAGGCAAGATAACTGATCCACGCGACCTTGGCGAGTATCCCAATATCCCATGGCCGGATAAGTTCGTAATCGATGACTCATCCATTGTCGCACCAGCTCACGCAGATCAGGCTGATGAGATACAGATATCAAGAGGTCCCAACATACGTCCACTTCCGCTACGGCAGCCTATGGAGTCCGTGCTGCAGGGTGAAGTGCTGATAAGAGTAGGAGACAATATCAGCACTGACGCTATAATGCCAGCTGGAGCAAAGATACTGCCTCTTAGGAGCAATGTGCCGGCGATAAGTGAGTACGTGTTCTATTGGATTGACCCTGACTTTGCAAAAAGAGCCAAGGAAAAACATGGCGGCTTTATTATTGGAGGCGAAAACTATGGTCAGGGGTCTAGTAGAGAGCATGCTGCATTGGCACCGATGTATCTCGGAGTCAAAGGTGTCATCGCAAAATCGTTTGCAAGGATTCATAAAGCAAACCTAATCAACTTTGGGATCATACCATTTGAGTTCCATAATGCCTCTGACTTTGAGCTGCTGGATCAGGGCATACCCATTACAATAGAAAATGTAGTCAGCAGCTTGAAGAATGGGAATAAAATGATTGAAGCGATAGCTGATAAGAACAAGATCACACTCAAGGTCGATCTGACTCCAAGGCAGAGAGAAGTTCTGATAGCTGGCGGCCTTCTGAACTATATCCGGTCTATCAAGCATAGATCTTGATAGTCGGCCGGCAACAATTAGTGAGCACAGAGAACGCTGAGGATTTTACTGCAACAACGTCAAGGCGCTAGGCGTGAAACTGCTTGAAAAGCTTCAGGTGGGTCAATTTAGAAGCTTTTACAGTTGTACAATCCCCATAATAGTGAATGAATGATTGGTTAATGCTTGAAACAATCGTTGGAAAGGGAATCTGACAGAAGATATATAGAACATTCCAGCCAATTGAGTTTGTAGTACCATAATGACGATATCTCTCGTGGCCACTGAGCCAAAACCCAAGGGCATTAAAGTAGAGACAATAGAGAACGCCCGAATGGTTCGCGGAACCACTTTATTGAAGCGCGGCTTTGCCCACATGCAAAAACATGGGGTCGTAATCGACGTAACGAATGTAGAGCAGGCCGTAATTGCAGAAGATGCAGGCGCAGTAGCAGTCATGGTTCTTGACAAGCTGCCATACGATGTTAGGAAGGCAGGCGGAGTAGCAAGGACTGCAAGCGTCAAGGTAATTCAGGAGATAATGGACGCGATAACAATTCCAATCATGGCCAAGTGCAGGATTGGCCACACGGACGAAGCAAAAGTACTGGAAGCTGTGGGCGTTGACATGATAGATGAAAGCGAAGTGCTGACGCCAGCAGATGAAGAACACCACATCTGGAAATGGGACTTTACGCCTCCATTTGTCAATGGCGCCAAGAATCTTGGCGAGGCATTACGCAGGATCGAAGAGGGTTGCGCGATGATAAGAACTAAGGGAGAGCCGGGAACTGGCAATGTGTCTGAGGCAGTAACTCATATCCGCATAGTCAACAGCGAAATACGCAGGATCCGGTCAATCTATCAGGACGGCGACAAGCAGGAGCTGATGAAGGCTGCACGGGAATTGAAAGTATCATATGAAATAGTTGAAGAAACCGCGCGACTTGGAAAGCTACCTGTAGTTAACTTTGCAGCTGGGGGAATTACCACTCCAGCAGATGCGGCGCTCTTGATGAACCTTGGCTGCGATGGTGTGTTTGTAGGATCTGGCATTTTCAAGTCTGATGACCCTGCTCAAAGGGCAAGGGCTGTAGTGCTTGCTACGACATTCCATGATGATCCCAAGACAGTCATGGAAGCACAAAAGATGGTTGATGAAAAGAAGTCGCTGCTTGGCATGGACACAAGTAAGCTTGAGCTTCGTATGCAGCAAAGAGGCGAGCACGCGTGAACAATAGTAGTAGTAGCAGTAGCAAAAAGAAATCAGTCACAATTGGAGTTCTTGGCTTTCAGGGAGACATAGAGGAAAACGTAGTCGCCACAGGGCAGGCGCTGCAAGAGCTGCAGATGGACGGGAATGTCAAGATAGTGCGTTACCCACACGAGATCGAAAATATCGATGGCCTCATTTTGCCAGGTGGCGAAAGCACTGTGCAGAGCACGCTTATCGCCATTCAGCAGTCGCAGCCGGTTTTGAAAAAGCGTATCTCAGAAGGTCTACCTGTGCTTGGCACATGTGCTGGCATGATAATGCTGTCCAAGAGAGCCTATGATAGAGTCATAGGAGACACAAAGCCTAAATTGATAGGCAACCTTGACATCGTGACTGAGCGGAACGCCTTTGGAAGACAGAGCGACTCATTTGAAGCCGACCTTTCAATAAGCATGCTGGGCAAAGAGGCATTCAAGGGGGTCTTTATCAGGGCTCCAGCCGTAACTGAAGTAGGGAAGGATGTCGAGGTAATCGGTAAGCTTAACAATAGAATCGTGGCTGTCAAGCAAGAAAACATCATTGGGACTGCATTTCATCCTGAGCTCTCAGGCGACTCACGGATACACAGGCATCTGATCGAAATGGCCCTTGAATTCAAGAATAAGATCGGTTCCTGAGGAATTACTCTTGAAAGTACTACTAAAGCGGTTTTTGTATGCTTGGCTTGCCTTCAAAAACCTCCTAGCCCCTAAATGGACACCGCTTAAAAGTGCTCGAATCCTGATGACCAATGGATAGTGTTGAAGGCAAAGAACAGTGAGGATTTTTCGCAAGCTGGCTATTGAATATTTTTCGCTGGAGACATCTTGACATATTCTTGTTCCTGTGGATAGAGCTGCAAAACATCATAATATAGCTGTAGTAGTCAAGTCGGCCTACGAACATGATGGTATTAAAAAAATTTCATCGACCACGTGAGCAGATTCAAGGACTAGTCTGCGACAAAAAGAATGCTATCGCAATTATGATATAGACTGCTGTAAGCATTACGCCTTCAAACCAGTTACTTTTCCCGTCGTGCACTATCAGGTTCCGAATTATCTCTGCTAGGAAAATTGTCGCAAGCTCCAAAAGTGTAAACACAAGCGTAAATGGCTGGCCCATTACAATGCCTGCAAATACTAGAATCGGGACTACAAAAAGTGCTATCTGGGTGCCTGAGCCTGCTGCTATGCCGATCGAAAGCTCCATCTTGCCTTTCCTTGCAAGGAGAATTGCACTACTGTGCTCCGCTGCATTGCCAACGATACCCACAATTATTGCACCAACAAACAGTTGGCCGAAGCCAAGTTCTTCGCCTGTTGTCTCGACAGAGGCCACCAATATCTCGCTTACCACTATGATACCAGCCATGCTTACGGCAAGGAGCAGAAACGACTTTTTCTTACTCCAATGTGTGCCGTGGCTTTCCTGTACGTCCTCAGTAGTTTCAGGTGGCGTGAACAGGTTTTTGTGGGTAATGAACGTGAAAACTATCCCAAGAACGTAAACGATCAGCAGGATGAAGGCCAATGCATCGCTCAGCACCTGCACTTGGTTTTCTAAAGGTGAAAGGATGGTGCTTGCCAAAATGGTTGGGACTGCAAGACCAATTATTGCCAAGAAAAGCATTGATGACTGAATGCCGATATTTTCCCTGTAGAGTTCCACCGGCTGGTAGCACCGGCCTTTAGCCCTATTGTAGTGAATTATGATAGTACGTGGGATGGGAAATAATCTATGGGCTCGTACCCTATTCTATTAGAGGCCTATTTATGACATTACCGGTTAAAGGACCAGCGATCCGGTCTACAACTAGCTTGACTGACTTAAAGTTGTGTTGCTGTTCTGAAACTAAAAGTGCGGGGGGTGGGATTTGAACCCACGAATCCCTAAGGAACAGGGTTGCAGGAACCAGCCGGCTCATTCTAAGCTTCGCACTCTTTTTTCTTTTTATAAAAAGAAAAAAGAGACCTGCGCCGTTGACCGGGCTTGGCGACCCCCGCCCGCTCAAGAGTGCAAGAACCATCAGCCAAATTTATCTATTTATAGCTTGGCAGCTGTAAAAAATAATAATATAAACATGAAAGCGAGCAATGTCAGGCCGCGACTCTTTGGCACAAATGGAGTACGTGGAGTTTATGGTCAAGAGCTTACACATGATCTTGTGATTGATCTCTGCTATGCGCTTGGCACGTATTTTGGCAAAGGACCCATAGTAGTAGGATATGATGGACGCAACTCCCACCCTGTCCTGTCAAGACTTGTTAGATCCACTCTCAACTCTGCAGGACTTGACACTGCAAACGCAGGCCTTATGCCGACTCCATGCTTGCAGTACGCTGCAAAGCGCCTAGGATACAATGGAGGGGTCATGATAACTGCATCACATAACCCGCCCGAGTACAACGGGATCAAACCTACTGCGGCAGATGGCGTAGAAATTCCAAGGGAGGATGAGCTGAAGGTAGAGGATATTTATTATTCAAAGAGATTTATCAGGATAGATGGAACTGGTCGCGATTCTATTGATTACAATATTGTCAGTAGATACATTGAGGCTATGCTTGCCCTTATAGATGTCGACAGGATAAGGCAACGAAAATTCACTTTGGTAATGGATACTGGAAACGGCGCGCAAGCAGCTGTTGCTCCGCTTGTAGCAAAAAAGCTTGGTTGCAAAGTAATCGTCATCAATGGTCATATAGATGGCGATTTTCCTGGACGTGACTCAGAGCCGACACCGGATAATCTTGAAGTGCTCTCAGAAACTGTCAAGTCGGCAAGGGCGGATTTTGGTGTTGCATACGACGGCGACGGCGATCGTAGCATCTTTTGCGACAATACTGGCACAATCTACATGGGCGACAAGACTGGCGCGCTTTTGGTCAAGCACTTGCTTTCACAAAAGCATAAGGGTTCCGAAGTTGTTTGCCCTCTCAACACTTCAATGATACTATCTGTTGTGGCAGAACAGGCTGGCTCTAAAATAATTTACACTAAGGTTGGAAGCGTCGAAGTGTCCCGAGAAATGGTAAAACGCAGCTGCCCGCTTGGCCTGGAGGAGAATGGCGGCTTTATGTACGGCCCGCTAAATGAGGTAAGGGATGGAGCAATGGCTACTGCACTTGTACTTGATATGCTGGCTGCATCTGACAAGCCACTTTCCAAGCACATTGCGCAGCTGCCACAGACCTTCCAGTATAAGACCAAGTTTACCTGTTCTTCCCGAGAAGTGGTCGACAAGATAATTAAGATATGCATCGAGCATGGAAGCCCCAAGAAGGTCGAGACGCTGGATGGAGCCAAGATTTGGATTGATGAGGAGACTTGGCTGATGTTAAGGCCTAGTGGGACTGAACCCCTTATCAGAATGTATGCAGAATCAACTGACAAATCGTTGCTGGATTCAAAGGTTGATGAATACCGCAGGTATGTGCAGTCCCAGATATAGGAATGGACAACATTTTTAATACGCTTATTCTTCTTACACAGAAGAATAAGATGATCCCAATGGGTGATAGAAACAGTGAGTAAGCCATATTATGTCAAGTTTGAAACTTCTAAGGATCTGGTAAATGCAGTTTACGAGGCTGTTAGGGTATCAAAGCAGAGCGGTAAAGTCCGCAAGGGCACCAATGAGACCACCAAAGCTATAGAACGCGGCGTATCAAAGCTAGTTGTAATTGCAGAGGATGTCGAGCCGCCAGAAGTTGTGGCTCATCTGCCTATCCTCTGCGAAGAGAGAAACGCACCGTTTATCTTTGTACCTAGCAAGCAGCAGCTAGGTGCATCACTTGGAATCGATGTGGGTTCTGCAGCCGCCACAATTGTAGATGCGGGCGAGGCTCAACATATTGTTGAGCAGGTCATCAGCTCTATGAGCACTATGAAGGGAGTAGCGGCGGTCCAGAAATGATAGGTGTGGAGACTGATAGATGAGCAGCAAGACAGCTGAAGAAAAGGTCGTCCCTGCCGAAGTCATCCAGATAGTGGGCAGGACAGGGATCGCCGGCGAAGTCATACAGGTACGTGTCAAGGTTCTCGAAGGCAAGGATAGAGGCCGCATTCTTACAAGGAACGTCAAGGGTTCCGTTAGGATGAACGATATTTTGATGCTTAGAGAAACCGAGCGTGAGGCCCGCAAGATAAGGTGATAATGGTGAATGAGCAAGACAGCAACATCTCTACGCAACTGCTCCTTCTGTGGTAGACATATTACCAGTGGACATGGAATCATGCTTGTCAGAAATGACGGACATGTGCAGTGGACTTGCTCGAGCAAGTGCAAGAAGAACATGCGGGTGCTAAAACGTGACCCAAGAAAACTCAAGTGGACAGTTCGCTATGTAAAGGGTGGGCTGCACATGAAAAAGCAGTAGTGGTAGAAGATAGGCCATGACACCTCCTGAGCATACGCTAATTGTTATCAAGCCTGATGGTTTTAGGCGCAAACTTACAGGCAAGATATTGGAGCGCTTTGAAGAAAAAGGCTTCCAGCTAAGGGATTTAAAGCTATACAATTTCACTAAGGAAAAGGCACAGGAATTTTACTCTGTCCACAAGGACAAGCCATTTTTTGACGAATTGCTATCTTTTATTATGTCTGGCACTGTCGTGGCATGCATCCTGGAGGGCAGCAATGCAGTAAATACAGTAAGGCTCATGATCGGCTCGACCAAGTCATTTGAAGCGGCTCCAGGAACCATCAGAGGTGACTTCGGCCTCGGGTTTACTGACAACATTATTCATGCTTCAGATTCTCCTGAAAGCTTCATAAAAGAGTCGCGTGTCATTTTTGGCTGATCCATATACGTGGAACTTAGGCAGCCAATCGTCGTAGTTTTAGGTCATGTAGACTCAGGCAAGACTTCGTTACTGGATAACATTCGTGGCACTGCAGTTCAGGCACGAGAAGTGGGCGGTATAACGCAGCACATAGGTGCAAGTTTTTTACCCGTTGAGACCATTAAAGAGATAACTGGGCCGCTATACGCTAAACTTGCTAAGGCAGAATCTGCAATACCTGGACTACTTGTCATCGATACACCTGGACACGAGATTTTTGCGAACCTGCGCACACGGGGCGGCTCTGCGGCCGACATTGCCATAGTCGTTGTCGACGTGAACAAGGGTTTTGAAGCCCAGACTATTGAAAGCATGGACATTCTGAAAAAGCGCAGGGTACCATTTGTCATTGCGCTCAACAAAGTCGACATGGTTGCTGGCTGGCGCACTTCTGCTACACGATTCATTTCTGAAGATGTAAAAAGGCAGGATGTCGCTGTACAGACTTTGCTTGACGAAAAGGTATACAGCGTTGTTGGAATGCTCTCGAGGCTGGGCTATCCATCAGAGGCATTCTGGCGAGTCAAGGATTTTACAAAGGAAGTTGCGATAGTCCCTGTCAGTGCAAGAACCGGCGTAGGAATACCGGAACTCTTAGCCGTATTGGTGGGTCTAACACAGCAGTACATGGGAAAGAAACTGGAGCGCCATACCAATGATGCTGCAAGAGGTATAGTGCTTGAATTTAACGAAGAAACGGGTCTTGGACCCTCTGCAAACATCATACTGCTTGACGGAGTACTACATCAGGGCGACAGCATCGTTATAGGTAAGCGCGATGGTGCAGTTTCCACCAGGATAAAAGCGTTATTGCTGCCAAAGCCCCTTGACGAAATGCGAGACCCTCGGGATAAATTCAAGCAGGTCAACGAGGTAATAGCCGCTGCAGGCTTGAAGATAACCTCACCGGACCTTGAGGGGGTGCTGGCGGGAAGTCCTGTATACGTTTACCACAACAGGCAGAGGAAGAGCAATGAGGAGCTTGACCGCCTAAAGTCGCTTGTAGAGTCAGAGGTCAAGAATGCGATCGTAAGCAACACACAAACTAGCGGAGTGATATTGAAATGCGATACTATCGGCTCGCTTGAGGCCATAGTAGACTTGCTAAAGAAAGCAAACGTTGCCATCAGGATGGCAGACATCGGCAACATCACAAGAAGAGATGTTGTAGAAGCAGCTGCGGTGAGGGAGAATGACCGCTATCTTGGAGTCCTATTAGGCTTTAACGTCAAAGTGCTTGAAGATGCACAAAAGGAGGCGCAGGATCGTGGAGTGAAGATCTTTAACGAGCAGCTAATCTACAACCTTGTACGAAGCTACACAGACTGGGTGGCATACCAACGTGAACATGAAGAATTGATCATGTTCAATGAGCTGCCGCCGATATGCAAATTCCAGTTCCTAAAAGGATTCATTTTTAGGCGCAATGATCCCGCTGTCTTTGGCGCCGAGATTCAAGTAGGCCGGCTCAGGCAAAAGGTGCACGTGGTAAATGAAGAAGGCAAGAAGGTAGGCACTGTACATCAGATACAGGAAAGCGGAAAAGCGATTGAGGAGGCAACTGCGGGCATGCAGGTAGCAGTGTCGGTCAAGGAACCGACAATTGGCCGTCATATAAATGAGGGCGATATTTTTTATACAGATCTCAACAGCAGGCAGGCAAAGCAAATGCTTGAGAGGTTCAACCACAGATTAAATGATTCCGAAAAGGAAGTTTTGAACATACTTGTTGCTAAGAAAAGAAAGAGCGATCCGACCTTTGGGTACCTTTAAGACCGGATCACTGGTACTTTTGAAGCAAGCCTTCCAGACCCTTTTCTCCAACTGCACCGACTGCCCTGTCCACTGTCTTGCCGTTCATAAACATGACAAATGTTGGAATGGCATAGACGTCGTAGCGCATAGCAATCCCTTGGTTGTCGTCCACGTTCAGTCTTCCAAATGCCACCTTGTTGCCATATTTCTTGGCCAGCTTGTCAAATATAGGAAGCATGAACTGGCAAGGACCGCACCATGTTGCCCAAAAATCCACTAATACCGGCTTGCTGCCTCCCACAATTTCATCAAAATTTCTCTCGCTCAATTCTGCCAAGTTGCTACTAGCAGCGTGCATGCTTGCCGTTTTCCTTTCTTCACTCATGTTCAGACAAGATACAAGTACATGAATTATTATTTAAGATTTATTGGTTGGTTGCCTGCATTCTGAGGGCTAGGCACCTTTTTTAGGCGAAAAATACCTGTTTCTCTTACTAAAAAAGAATAAGGTCTAAGAGCCTGCGTTGTAGTCATCACGAATGTAAGGGCAGGAGTAGAAAAAACGTGCTGCGTGATCTAATTGATCGTTGTTATAGAGGATTATGAATAGTTGTTATGGTTTCGCTCCTATCGGGAATTGTTGAGGAGGGCATCATGATTGCCTGCAGAAATATCTGCATACGCTTCCTTTGCAGGTTTGCCTTCGACCTTTACACCCATACTAACGCAAGATCCGAGGACTTCTTTGACAACCCCCCTAAGATCCTTAGCGTAAGAGCCATCAATCTTCATCTTGGCTATTTTGACAGCACTTGCCATCGACAGGTCGCCAGCATAATTGGTGCCAGAGGTGCCTGAGCCCTTTGCTATCCCTGCCTCTTTTGCCACCAGAGCAGCTGTCGGCGGTATGCCAACTTCAACTGTGAACTTTTTTGTTTCGGTATCTACCTCTACTTTGACTGGAACCTTCATGCCGGGAAAATCCTTTGTCTTTTCGTTAATGGTATTTACCACTTGCAGTACATTGACGCCTATCGGACCCATTGCTGGACCCAGAGGTGGTCCTGCATTGGCTTCTCCACCGCTTACTAGAGCCGAAATGGATTTCTTTTCGCCCATAATATCCCAGCAGTGAATTTAGCCAAATTATAATTCTTGCTCTTATATTGAATGCAGATGTTCAGCTTGACAGGTTTTTAAACCTGTGGTGTGTGTAAATGCAGGATGTCAGATCAGGAGCCTAATGAAGGCGTCGGGTCTTTGTTCTTCGAGCTTGCCGGTGACCTCCGTCTCTTGATGCTGACAAAGCTCAACCAAAAAAATCATCGTCTTTCCCAGCTTGCCACAGAGCTTGATGCTACTATGCAAGAAGCCCACCGGAACATGACACGCCTGATCGAGGCAGGGTTAGCAGCCAAAGGTAGAGACGGCGAGCTTATGTTAACTGTTTATGGCAGAACGGTGGTAATGTTAATGCCAAGTTATGATTTTCTGTATCACAATAAGGAATTTTTCCTTGACCACAGTCTTGGCGACCTGCCTACCAAGTTTATCCAGAGGATGGGAACGTTTCAGAGCTGTGAAATAGTGCACGGCGTCATGGCAATACTCCAGCGCTGGAAGAATCTTTACAGTGAATCTGAGCAATACATTAAAGAGATAATGGCGCAGGTGCCACTAGACCTTATTGAAACAGTGAGCAGTAGAGTAGAGAAAGGTGTAAGATTCTCCTATATTTTTGCCGCCAATGCAGTTGTCCCAAAAGGGCGAACACAGATTCTCCAAAAGGTTGGATGGCGCAATTTCATCAGCACGGGCCGAGTTGAGCGCAGGATGCTGCCTGAGGTAAAGGTGATGACGATTTTTAATGAAAAGCAAGGATGCGTGCTCTTTCCTAACATGAAAGGCGAACCGGATCTAAATATCATGTTTTACGCCGAGGACAAGGAATTTCTTGAATGGTGCTCTGACCTGTTTGCATACCAGTGGGAAAAGGCTGGACCGTTTGACGAAAGCAAGCTGAAGAATGAAGTATAGATCACGTTTTTATACATCAGGCTTCATCAAGCATGCATGCCAAAAGCTTTTGTTCTTATGAATGCCGAACTTGGAAGTGAGGATTCTCTTGTTAGCGAATTGAAAAAACTTGAAAGTGTCAACGAGGTCTACCAAGTTTACGGTGTTTATGACATCGTGGCACAGGTTGAAGCTGACACGATGGAAAAGGTAAAGGAAACGATCACCTGGAAGCTTCGAAAGCTTAACGGCGTCAAATCGACATTGACTATGATAGTTATGGAATAATGAGGCGTCACTGTAGATGCCCTCGACTACCTTACAGAAGAAGTATTTGCTCATTAGTACAAAGGACGCGCCAAGAAATAAAATACTACCAGTGCAAGTGTGACATCGTAGTTAATGTGTCCCCGTGGCGGTTTCACGTCAGGCTATCAATTCTATGAGTAGGCCGATGCCACTCATTATCTTGTTGTTATTGTTCCTAGGTTGAGTCCATACTATGCCACTTAGAAGTATATTGAGGAGGAATAACATAATGATGGTGGTCGTGGTCCATATGCTAAGCCAACTTTTGAATGTCCCACTTGCGACGAACTTTGTCGTCAGTACCGACGATGGGCTTTTCACAAGAAGAAATGTGTACATTACTGTAAGCACAATATGTGCTAAAAATTGTAGGATATAGGCGATTTGGATTGGGTCTCTTCGGCGTCCTTGCATTAATCTATGGCTGGCTACGTACTTTAAAGTCATTACTATGATTTATTTTATACATCTTCTTTGAGATATTATAATAGATCTTAGACATCGCAGGATAGCAACTTTAATCAACCTGTATGCCGATGACGGCAACTGATGGATCTCTTTAGCAAAATAAGAAGCGGCAGCGAGCAAAAGGTATGGAAGTGCGAGCACTGCAATATGACCTTTGATGATAAGGAAAGAATGAAGCGCCATAAAAGGAAGGCCCATGGAGAAAAGAGCGGAGGCGATGATATGCCCAATATGAACCCCTTTGGCTTTTCATAGCACAAAGGCTTATTTCTTGTAAATACATTACTCCACAAGTAGACTCGGGTAATATGTTTCCAATACATGATGACACAGAACGTGTGCATGGAAGGCCATACCTGAATTATGGTTTGATCGCCATAAACGTTATCGTCTTTATCTGGGAGGCATCGGCCACAAGCTTCTTTTCAGATCCCCGTGCAACGGAGGATGTATTTATGACCTATGGTGCAGTTCCAAGCAGGATAGTCAATGACTTTCCTGGCAGCGCGCCTACGATCATTACATCCATGTTCATGCATGGAGGAATTGCCCATATCATCGGCAATATGGTATTTCTTTTCGTATTTGGTGACAACATTGAGGACAGGTATGGAAGGATAAAGTACATTCTTATATATCTTGGATGGGGAGCAGCGGCAGCCCTTGCCCACAGCTTTTACGCTGTTTCAACTGGGCAGGGAGAGATACCTGCAGTCGGTGCGTCAGGCGCAATTTCAGGCATCCTTGGCGCGTACCTTGTCATGTATCCAAGAGCCAACGTCCTTACCATAATAGCAGTATTCTTCATCTACACAGTTCGTATACCTGTGCTGATCTACATACCCTTCTGGTTCATAATGCAGTTGATCTTTGCCATCATCGGCCAACTGGGACCTGCAGGTGAAGCAGGCGTTGCATATCTTGCCCACATAGGCGGCTTTGTTGCAGGTGCTCTTACCGGCCTTGCATGGAAGGCGCTACCTAACTCAGTAAAATACAAAGAAGCCGCAAAGAAAGTTAAGGTCAAGCCGATGTTCCGAAATCCAATGGCAAGGAATGTCCGGCCTAGAATCGAGGATGTTATGCCTGCGACGCCTGAAGTGATAGAGGGCCCAGACTACTACGAGGTGATCGCCGAGATCCGCGGCGTGTCAGATGCTTCCGACATCAGTGCAAGATACGAAGCAGAAACGCGGCAAGTACGGATAGTTGCCCGTGGAACAAGGAAGTATGAACTCTTAGCAAAGTTGCCAGACACCGCGGTTAACCCTCTAGTAAAGGACATTCAGTACGTTAATGGAATAGCTCGCATCAGGCTTGCAAAAAAATAGTATATAATAACCTTGCAGCAAATTTAAAATATCCCGCGCAGTTCCTTTAAATTTACAATTTTAGGAGAAATGTGAAAAATGTCAATACAACAGGGTTCAGCTGGCGGGGTCCCGGTGTTAATTCTCAAGGAAGGTACAGCGCAGACCAAAGGCCGAGATGCCCAAAAGAACAATATCACTGCTGCAAAGCTGATTGCTGAGATTGTTAGAAGCTCACTTGGCCCAAGAGGAATGGACAAGATGCTTGTCGACACTCTTGGCGATGTAACAATAACAAATGACGGTGCTACAATTCTCAAAGAGATAGATGTTCAGCATCCAGCAGCCAAGATGATGGTAGAGATTAGCAAGGCTACAGACAATGAGGTGGGAGATGGCACAACCTCTGTGGTGGTGCTTGCTGGCGCGCTTATTGAAAAGGCTGAAGAGCTTATCAACAAAGATGTCCACCCTACGGTCATTGTTGACGGCTACCGAAAGGCTGCGACGAAGGCTATTGAAGTGTTAAACACCATCGCACACAAGATTGCCGGCAATGAAAAGCAAGAACTGATACGAATAGCCAGGACAGCAATGCAAACAAAGCTAGTGTCAGGAGAGTCCGAGGATCTTGCTCATATAGTAGTTGACGCTGCCCTTGCAGTGTCTGAAAAGACTGACTCTGGTTTTAGACTCGATATTGATGATATCAAGGTAGAAAAGAAGGCTGGCGGTAGCCTACACGACACTAAATTGATCAAGGGCATCGTATTGGATAAGGAAGTTGTGCATGGCGGCATGCCAAAGAGGATAGAAAAAGCCAAGATTGCTCTCATCAACTCTGCTCTTGAGATTGAGAAGACAGAGTTTGACGCCAAGATAAACATCAACTCGCCTGATCAGATGAAGATGTTCCTTGAAGAGGAAAACAGAATGATCAAGTCGATGGCCGACAAGATCATCGAGTGCGGTGCTAACGTAGTAGTGTGCCAGAAGGGAATTGACGATATTGCGCAGCACTATCTTGCAAAAGCAAACGTTCTGACAGTAAGGCGTGTCAAGGAATCAGACATGACAAAGATGGCAAGGGCAACTGGCGCAAGGGTTGTCAATAACCTTGATGATCTTTCAGCCAAAGACCTTGGAAGCGCCGACTTGGTTGAAGAAAGAAAAGTTGAAACTGACAAGTGGGTATTCATTGAGGGATGCAAACACCCCAAGTCTGTAACCATCCTCATAAGAGGCGGCTCCCAGAGAGTTGTAGATGAGGCCGAGAGATCAGTGCACGACGCGCTGATGGTGTCAAAGGATGTCCTTGAAAAGCCGGCCATCGTTGCAGGCGGTGGAGCCCCCGAGGCCTATACTGCATCAAAGCTTAGGGAGTGGACAAGCACACTCTCCGGCAGGGAGCAGATTGCTGCGGAGAAATTTGCAGAAGCCTTGGAAGTGATACCCCTGTCTCTTGCAGAGAACGCTGGGATGGATCCTATTGACACACTCACAGAGCTTCGTTCAAAGCAGAGCAAGGGCAGCAAGTGGACAGGTGTCGACGTACGGAACGCCAAGGTTGCCGATATAAGCAAGTTGGACATAGTGGAGCCTCTTGTAGTGAAGGAGCAAGTAATTAAATCTGCCACAGAAGCCGCATCGATGCTACTGAGGATCGACGACGTCATTGCCTCAAGTAAGTCAGCCGGTGGAGGACCACCAGGACCGCCAGGCGGCGGAATGGGCGGAATGGGCGGAATGGGCGGAATGGAGATGTAGTCAGGCCTCCAGCGCTTCTCTCCTCCATTATTTTTTTAATTCCACCTCACTCACTTCTTTTATCCAGCTACCTGTTTCTTGCATGCTCAATAATTTAGTCAAAAATTCTTCCCATGATATCCTACCATATGCGTTAACCCATGCTTTGTAGTGATTGATCATGCTATCAAATGCTTGTTTGTGGTACAGGCAATATTTGTTGCCTGACAAGGCTTTTCGATGGCAGGCAGTGCATTTAGTAGTAATCATGGAAGGTTTATTTATGGTCAGATTTTAAGAGTTATAACAACATCATCATGCTTACGACCCCTTCTAAAGTTGTGTGGATAGTCGCTGTAGCATACTTGACGACATTCTTTGCGCTCGCCTCAGGCATAATAAATGCTCTGATTGAGGGCAGTGGTATCAACAGATTCATGATTCCATCGCGCTCTGCCCAGACTATTGGCGAGACCGTAGTCGTTACACTGATTCTCTTCATGGGCATGGCAGGCGCCTTCATGCTCTACCATTCGGGAAGGTCGGCAAACCCAAAGGTACAGAAGGCGCTGCTGATAGCAGGATTCGGCGTGTTAGGAATTGCCCTTCTGCTGGGATTCATACTTGTAGGAGTCAAACTGTGATAGGGTTGTACTTGTATACAAATATCTTACCCGCTTCAATCGATTCATGTTGTACTATTTTGAGTGCCAAGTCGCTTTTATGCCAGTCCACGCTTAGTTTCACTGCGCTCTTGTGCTGGAGCAGTCTGCGACTTGCAGGCGACTGAACCCAGCCACCTTCTTTTCTGTAGCGAAGCATACTTGTAACAAGCACCGGAACATTTACATCGACTCCACGCCGGACAAGCATCATTATCAAGACAGAAAGCAGATGGTTCAGACTGCCCATCCTCTCCCATATCGGAAACAGGTTGTAAAAGCTATTGACAGAATCGAAAATTACAAGCGAGCTATCACTCATTGATTCAAGCACGTCTTTCGTCATGGCAGCAAGTCGGCCCTCTGACGGCAGATAGATGTCGACGCTATTTGTATGCAAGAACCCTGCATTGAAATATGCTGTAAATGTGGTGTCAAGGTCAATATAGATGACTCTATCAAGCTGCGACGTCAAATGAGCCGTGTAGCAGAGCTTGGCATACGGGTCGGTAAACATTAGCGTATTTAAGCCGCGCATGCTCAATACCTTGCTAGAGTGCACTTGCTGTTCTATTGCAGGAGGTTGAATATAATGTGAGTGAAATTGACTATGGCCAGCTAAGAGATGATGACTATCCAATAACAAAAAAGAGTATATACATGAATAACGGAGCCATTGCTCCAACACCGCTATCCACCATCAAGGCAATGACTGACTTTATGCTCACATGTGCAGAGGGCGGCCCTGACTCACCTAGCATCTCTGATTATAGCATGTCGCTCCTTGACGAGTTGCGGACAAGGATAGCCCATCTGATCAACTGTAATCATGATGAAGTAGTGCTTGTGCAGAGTACCACTGAGGGTCTCAACATGGTGGGGAATGGGCTGGACTGGAAGACCGGTGATGCAATAGTAGTAAGAGGAGGCAGGCATGAGCACTATGCCAACTATTTGCCGTGGGTTGCACTGTCACAGAAAAAAGGCGTGCAATTGAGAGAACTCGCTATGACAGACGAAAATGGATACTTTGACCTTGGTCAGCTTGAAAAATTGGTCAAAGGTTCCAAGCTCATTACACTAAGCCATGTGCTTTACAACACCGGAGCCGTAATGCCAGTTGAAGAGGTCGGCAGGATTGCGCAGGACAACGACGTCCTGTTTTGTGTTGATGCAGCCCAGAGTGCCGGCACTATTTCAGTCGATGTCAAAAAGATCGGATGTGATTTTATGGCATTCCCAGGCTTCAAGTGGCTCTGCGGCCCGACAGGCATAGGTGTGTTCTATTGTAGCAAGAAGGCATCCGAAATATTGGAGCCACCTGAAATCGGCGGCGAGTCTGCCACTTTGTCTGAACAGAACATCCTCGCGTATTTGGATATGCCAGCCAGGCTTCAGGCCGGCTTTCGTAACTTTCCTGGAGCAGCAGGACTTGAAGCGTCTTTGCGCTACATCCTTAGAATCGGGCTTGAGAGGATAAGGAAGAAGAACATGAACGTTGCCAGCATCCTTCGTGAAGAAATAGCTAAGATCCCTGCAGTCAAAATGTATGGTCCTGATGATGAAAGCAAACGCTCGTCTATCGTCACATTCATGCCGCCGAAGGCCGACTCGTCAACATTGGTAAGACAGCTTGAGCAAAACCGCATAATACTTGCAGCTAGAGACATTGGAGGTGGAAAGAAAGTAGTGAGAGCAGCTCCCCACTTTTTTAACAGCGAGGAGGAGGCATCAATTATAGCAAACTACATCAAGGACCTGCTTCGATAATCAGATCTTTTTTGTTGACTGTTCGCCCTGGCCCTCAATTACAATCATAGTCAATGTCGAACGCACTTTATCTATTCTTCTAACATGCC
>CAYXGH010000008.1:0-18942 GCA_964464485.1 uncultured Nitrososphaera sp. | reverse complement strand
ACTGCTTCTTGTTGTTGTTCCGATGGAAATACCAGTAGTACAAGTGGACTCATTATGATTGCAAGAGAAACTATGATGGCTATTCCGGTTGATGCGGTTATTAGAAGCATATAATAGACTTACTTCTTCTTATTATTTGAAGTTCTTCTTTTCACCTACTCATAGAGTGTCTGGTCATCACTTACAGATTTCGCTTCATTTTTTATGAAATTTATGTAATAGGCTAAATACATATCCCCTAATGATGTAGAATGCTACTATGCATTCTTCTTCCTCTTTTTCCTTATGTTTTTGTTAGAATGCAAAGCAGAAAAAAATGTAGTGTATCCTACAAAGGCATTGTACATAGGATACAGGGTATGCATGATATGTTAAACGGTAAATATGAACAACGACAATATAACAATAAACGTTAAAGGCACAACTACTATGATAGAGACTATCATTATCAGGAACATTTTTTTTGTTCTATTCAACTGGCGGACTAGCTCGTCCGCTATCTGAAAGATGTTTTGCATAGGCTTGCTCTCGTCCTTGGATCCTGCTGCCACTATAACTTATTCTCCTCCCCTGCATTATAAAAAATATGGTAACTTTGTTACCTGTTCTCATCAGTCTCGTCCCTTGGGAACAATACTTTGCACGTCTCCAGCACTTCAAACCGGGTTATCAGACCTTTTTCGACCATGTCATCAATTATCCCATATGCTTTACATTGTAAAGTCGAGCTCGTTCAAAAAGCCGACATGCTGTTTAAGAAGTCACTTGATGGACGATTATTTTTGCAAGCCCCGCAATTTCATCAATTCCTGGTGTGACTGCTCCAAACTCTTGGTCAATACATCAAGCAGGAAAGCCAGTTCACTATCAGAATACGAAGACAGAAGCTTGTACATTCTTTCATGGAGGGCGATAAAGATTGCTCACGTATTGTTGTCGATGAATTAGCTAAGTTGAAGCAGCTATCTGAAATGGAAACTGTCCAGTTTTGTCTGTCTGATTTTCTTTATGTAATCGATATTAAATTGTCCGCTGATTATGGTGCTTTGGCCCAATATTTTGAGACAGTCTAATAGGGCTGTATTGGCAGCTTATCATAATAGTGCAGGCTGTCCTGGTATCTAGCGCGGCAATTTTCCATATTGTCTTTACTATTTGAGAGTTATGTTAGTGTGCTTTAGGAGATTGTACACCTGCCTCCAGTTTCCTATCTTTCTTATAGGAACATCTGCTATGTTGCTTAAGACTTTATCCTGGTCTGAGAAGCTCCTATTTTTATCATTTAACAGCAATCTCAACAGCATTAGAAATATACATACTTGAATAGTACACTTCATCTGATTCTTTATTACCTTTAAGATAAAATGCTGAAATATAGTACAACCCTGATCTGCTATTTTTGCAAAGAATAGAATTGATGATTGCTGCAACTTGATTCAAACAGGTTAGGCTGAGTGTAAGACACCAAAGTAAGCGATAAAGTTTCCTAAGCTCGGACATTAGATTATGAATGATTAAATAACAATAGGTGGCAGAAGCCAGAGAAATGAGTGGCAAGGATGAATTGATTTTTTCAAAGGAGGCTCTGCTGAGGACACATGCTGGCAAGGACATAATCAAGGAGAGAATGCTGCAAAGTAAGGGCTACAAGCAGTTCAATCACTACAAGGAAAAGACAGAGCAGGAATTTCCTAGCTTCGTGCAGAGGTTCACCTTGTCCTTGCATAAAGCAGTAACTGCCGACAGTAATCCCTCCGGTACAATACGCAAATTTGCCGAAGAGGCCAATTCACAAGAGCTTGTCCTCTCACACAGTAGCGTGCCAGACATCAAAATGAGATTATCAAACCCTGATATTCTTGCAGACAGAGTCAGGCGCATATTAGATTCTAATTTTGTCAAGATGACGTTTCCGGTTTTCAACGCGCTTTACGACGGCGCATCTAAATATTTTGGCGATAATGTTTCTGAAGAAAAGAGGAAAGCTGTTATCGATGGCCACATAATCGCAATTGATCTTTCAGAGCCTATGGACAGGATAGTTGACAAGGACGAAGATCTGGAGTATCTTGACGATTACAAATTCATGAACCCATACATACTTGCAATAGCGCGCACCAATATTGCACAAGGAGGCGATGCAGTTCTGAAGGCTTTTGAAGAGGGCTTTCGCAATGCCAGGATCGGCCAGCACATAGATGTTAAGCTAAAGATGGAACCGGCATCAATTAATGATGAAAACATGACTGAATGCTATAAGAAATACCGGGCAGTGATGGGGACTGCTGGCAGGAACATGGCGCTCAATCGCCGCCCACTTTCTGATATTTTCCATCTTGGCATGGCCAAGGCTGGCGAGTGTGTCGGTTGTGGTAATGAGATCGAAGACGCCATAAGGAACAACGAAGTCAAGATTCCGTCATGGCCACTCTACTTCGCTGTCAACATGGGTAATGTCCAGCGCGGCTTTGAACTTACAATGGCAAAGAGTGATCTCTATCTGGATGAAGCAAAAATTGCGCTTGACATGCTGCCTGAGAACTTTCAGATAAAGCCTTTTTTGGAATTTCTTTTCTTGACTGTCAGTCACTACAATCAGTACTGGTATAACGAGCTTGTACGCCGTGCGCCATTTGGTGAATTCTACAAAAAGATAGAAGAAGCTGTTGCAAGAAAATGATAATGATGATGTGGTCTGAAAAGCACAGGCCAAAGACAGTGCAAGAAATGGTGGGTAACGAGGATTCCCGCCTTGTTGTAATAAAGTGGTTAGCAGGCTGGGTGAGTGGCAGCAGGCCGCTTCTATTGGTGGGCCCACCGGGCACGGGCAAGACCACCCTAGTACATACACTCGCAAGGCAACTTGATTATGATGTGGTAGAAATGAATGCAAGCGACATACGCAACAAGGAAGCCCTGCAGGCAAGAATAACACCAGTTTTTCAAAATACTGCCAACCTGATTGGGAAAAAGATAATGCTGTTCTTGGATGAGGTAGATGGCATTTCGGGCAGGGAGGACACGGGAGGTCTTGACACTCTTACCAATCTAATAAAAGAGCCAACCGTGCCGGTGATAATGGCTGCAAACAAAAAGTCACTTAAGATAATGAAGCTTGCCAAGGCTTGCAAAATAGTAGAGTTTAATCCAGTGCCCCCACGGCTATTGCTACTGCTTCTAGATCATGTGCTGCAGAGCGAAGGAGTAAAACTTGGATCAGGCGACAGAACATCGATCATAGACAACAGTAGAGGTGATATCCGATCGTTGCTCAACAGCGCACAGTCACGTGCCGCCGGCTATTCTACTGTTTCAAACAAAGATATCGTAGATGTGGACATTGCAGATGCAATCAATGGTTACTTTAATGCCGACAGCCTGAACCAGGCGATGCAGTTCATAATAAGGGCAGATGCGTCATATCCTGACCCGAGATATCGATTGATCTCACCGGAGGAAAGGCGGAAAGATATGCTAGCAGTCTTATTCTCAAGCATAGTTTCCTCACAAATAGAACAGCACGATCTTGCTTTGTTGTTGAATGTACTTTCAAGAGCAGATATGATCGTTGGAAGGGCTAACGCATCAAGGCAGTGGCACCTTCTGAAATACGTAAACAGCCTGATCGCAACAGGATTGTACGAAAAATCCCGCCAGAAGGGTATCAAATACCGCCAGTATTCAATGCCGTGGCCTGTGATGGGACCGATATTTGCCCGCTCGCAGTCGACAAGGAAGATCTTGGATGAACTTGCTCTGACTCTTCATATGTCAAGAAGCTCTGCCGGATTATTTGTCATGCCATATTTTATCAGGGCTATGATCGATGAAAAAATAGATCCAGTGGAGTTTGCACTAAATAACTTTCAGGACGAGTCAGTTGGCGAGTCGATAGCAAAAGAGATCGAGAAGGCGAAAAGAAGAAAATGAACGATTGGATAAGGCTTTTGGTAAAATACAAAGGCAAGTGCTCTGCATGCGGCAAGGAAATATCTGCAGGCGAATATGCCCTTTGGTCAAAGAGTAGCAAGGCGATCAAGCATAGCGAATGCAAGGCACCTCCCCCAGCAACAACTGAAAAAAGAGGCCCGGATACGAACAGGCAGCATAAGACAGCAGCAGCAGCAGTAAATGTTGATTGCTTTATCTGCGGCACGCCTGTCGCAGCCAACAACTCCGGGTTTGAGGCCGACGACTATGGCAGACAGACAATATCGCAAGCGTCTATCTGCGATAGATGTCTGGAAGATAAGAATGCCTACCAGAACTACCAACATGCATTCCTTGAAAAGATTCAAAGAGTAGCAAAAGTTAAAACTTGGATGTAATAGTTCAGGAATTCTTACGGTCTAAGTTTGCTGGATAAAAATGTCCAAGCCATGCACTATAGTAGGGCCAGCCAGAACAACCAACATAGAGTTGCAATTAAGTATAGATGTTAATGAGCACCCTGTAAGGTTGTTGTAAAGGAACAGTGATTTTTTGTTCTTCTTATGCTCACTTGCACCAAATGCCCAAAGTTCTTGAGCATAGCCTGCACATAAGAAGGTGCAGTCTAGGACGGCGGTGTTCTTGATTGCATTTGTGTCCTTATTCTTGCTTGCCTCTGATCTTTTATAGGGCTTGATTCCTATCTTGCAATATTTACTGCCTTCACTATTGCCTTAGCTACTATGACAGGATGATCATAGTGAATTGTGTACCCGCTAGGAACAAGAATTTGTTCGCCTATTGTGGATAGAGATGCAAGAACTGACTGTCCTGTTTGTTACTATATAGTTCAAAAAAGACAATGCGTACCTTGCACACACACGATTAGCGTCTATTGTTAAATATAAGATAATAGTCCATAGTACTCAAGAATGTGCAAAAATGTCTTCTTCATTATTTGAAGATGTTTGTCAGATCATTATAGACCTAGACAAAACAATTAGATTTGCAGGCATAGCTAATATGCGGAGAACCATAGTATCAGCAAAATACAGGACTGGATTGGTTCCCTTGCTAACACAAGAAGAAACGATCGAATCTCTTGAACATTCAATCTTACGGATGAGTACTAGGAGGCTAATGGAAGCAAAACTTGGAAAGACCATATATTCTATAACCTTATATGAAAGGGTAAAACGTGCAGTTATACCAATAGGTAAGGATGGTGATTTTATTCTCATGGTCTCATTTGATAACGAAGCTGACCATGATTCGATAATTCGCAACAAAATTATGCCGCTTATCTCATACCATCAAATATAGCAGAATGTTGGAAAGTGGATTAAATTAGATAATCCCCCCAATAGCAGGGTAAAAGCTGTCATTACTCTACACTTAACAACATATCAATCACATGAAGACTAAGTAGAACCTGTACTGGTACCATTGAGATCATCAAAAAATAACGCGCCCCCCCCCGCATTAACCTCTCTCTTGTTCAAAGGTTCTTATTTAACGGTGACAATGCATAATATGTCATCCAAAATTTTGATCGTTGTTAATTATTATTTGTGTAGTTTAACCGAACTAAAGGTTAAAATTTGAATGGCAGGCAGCAGGTCATGTGTCAAGCGAATATGAGCACACTGTAGGCAAGCTCTTAGCGAAAAAGAAGGAGAGACTTGAAGAGCTTATGAAGAACCCTGAGCAAAACAGAGGCGAAATTGCAATGCTTTCTACAGAAGTTGAAACACTGCAGTCGCTCTTTGAAAACTACAATCTTGGCATGAATGTCTTTCGCCGGGCTCAGGGGGGACGATCTAGCCTCAGAGAATAGCTCCTGTCTGTAATGAATTTATATGACGACTTATTCGCTTACATTACATCTCTATGCATGAAGAGAAAATCAAGCGGCTGGCTTCAATGAAAAAGTCTGCTGAGAGCGGCGGCGGTCAAGAGAGAATTGAGGCTCAGCATTCCAAAGGCAAGCTTACTGCTCGAGAAAGGATCTCTCTATTGCTCGACGAAGGCTCATTTGTAGAGCTGGATAAGTACATCACACATAGAAGCGACGACCCTACGCTGCCAAAATTCTACGGCGATGGGGCTGTCACTGGCTTTGGAACCATAAACGGCCGGCAGGCGTTCATATTTTCTTTTGATTTCACTGTTCTTGGTGGCTCACTTGGCGAAATGACGAGCAAGAAAATAGCCAAGGCGATGGATCATGCCATGAAGGTCGGCTGCCCCATAATCGGCATAATCGACTCTGGTGGCGCACGCATTCAGGAAGGTGTCATGAGCCTTGATGGCTATGGCGAAATTTTCTTCCATAACACCATGGCCTCCGGCGTCATACCGCAAATCACAGCTAGCATCGGTCCGTGCGCCGGTGGCGCAGTATATTCACCAGCAATGACTGACTTTGTGGTGATGGTTGAAAATGTCGGCCAGATGTTTGTCACCGGTCCTGAAGTGGTCAAGGAAGTGCTCAGCCAAGAAGTATCCTTTGAAGAGTTAGGAGGAGCGCGTGCGCATGCTACCAAATCCGGCGTCGCCCACTTTATCGCCAACAATGAATACGATTGCTTTGACAAGATAAAGAAGCTATTGTCTTTCATACCGCATAATAACGCCGAAGAGCCGGCGATAGTTGAGACAAACGACGATCCGAACAGAATCGATCCCAAGCTGATTAATATCCTTCCAGAGAACCCCTACCAGCAGTATGACATGAAAGAAATAATCAAATCAATAGTCGACAACGGCGACTTTTTTGAAGTGCATGAGCTGTTTGCCGAGAATATCCTAGTGGGGTTTGCAAGGATGGGTGGCAGGTCGGTAGGCATCATTGCAAACCAGCCAATGTACCTGGCAGGCGCGCTTGACATCAATTCGTCAAACAAGGCTGCCAGATTCATCAGGTTCTGTGACGCATTCAACATCTCGATCGTGACGCTTGTTGACACACCCGGATACCTTCCCGGAGCAGATCAAGAGCACAACGGCATCATAAGGCATGGCAGCAAGCTGCTATTTGCATACTGTGAAGCCACCGTGCCCAAAGTAACATGCATCATAGGCAAGGCTTATGGCGGCGCATACATTGCCATGGGAAGCAAGAACCTGCGCGCTGACATTAACTACGCTTGGCCTAGCTCCGAGATTGCTGTCCTTGGTCCAGAAGCCGCAATCACCATCATACATAGGAGGGAGCTAAAGAATGCTCCAAATACAGCTGATACAAAGAAAAAGCTTGCTAAGGAATTCCGTGATAAATTCGCAAATCCGTATATAGCTGCAGAAAAAGGTATTATTGACGTTGTTATAGATCCAATGGAGACAAGACCCATGATAATACAGGCGCTCAACGCTCTTGCCAATAAGAAAGAGTCAAGGCCTTGGAAGAAGCATGGTAACATCAACTTGTGATAACAAATGTCGAAAAAAATAACCCGCATACTGATCGCAAATAGAGGGGAAATAGCCCTCAGGGTTATTCGAGCCTGTAAAGATCTTGGGATAAAATCAATAGCTATTTACTCTGACGAGGATGTCCGCGCAGTACATGTAAAGCGAGCTGATGAAGCCTATCACATTGGTCCGGCAGCGCCAGCTCAGAGCTACCTCAACATGACCCAGATAGTCGAGACTGCCAAGGCGGCGGGAGCAGATGCCATTCATCCCGGCTACGGCTTTCTCTCAGAGAATGAGAACTTTTCAGAGACGTGCGATAAAAATGGTATCATCTTTATCGGGCCGACCAGCAAAGCTATGGAACTTACTGGCGACAAAATGAAATGCAAAGCAGTCATGAAAAAGACCAAAGTTCCAACGGTACCGGGGAGCGATGGCATTGTCGAAGATGTCGAAGAGGCGGCTGATATTGCTGAGGAAGCAGGCTACCCTGTTTTGCTCAAGTCAGCCTTTGGAGGTGGAGGCAGAGGTATCCGACTTGCCAACGATGAAAAGCAGTTGAGACAGGAGTTTGAAATGGCATCAGCAGAGTCGCGTGCAGCTTTTGGCAAGGCAGCACTGTTTGTAGAAAAATACCTTGAGCGGATCCGGCACATTGAATTTCAGCTCATACGTGATTCGCATGGAAACAGCCGGCATCTGTTTGAACGAGAATGTTCTATTCAGAGGCGTCATCAAAAGCTCATTGAAATGTCGCCTTCGCCTGTGGTAGATCAAAAGACAAGAGATCGTATTGGTGAGATTGCAGTAAGAGCAGTTGATGCTGTAGACTATTTGAACGCGGGAACTGCAGAATTCTTGCGTGACCCTCAGGGCAACTTTTACTTTATCGAGATCAATTCGCGCTTGCAAGTCGAGCATCCAGTAACTGAACTGGTGACTGGACTAGACCTTGTAAAGCTGCAGATAGCAGTAGCACAGGGCGAAGAGCTCACATTCAAACAGCAAGATCTGAAGATGAATGGCTGCGCAATTGAATGCAGGATTAATGCTGAAGACCCATTCTACGAATTTGCACCTTCAACCGGCATTGTGCCAAACTGCAACATTCCCTACGGGCCCGGTATCCGAGTTGACACCTATCTCTACCCTGGCTGCAATGTATCTGGTTACTATGACTCCCTTGTAGCCAAGCTCTTAGCATGGGGCAGAAACTTTGACGAGTCAAGAATTAGAATGAAAAACGCTCTTGATGAGTTCATGATAGAGGGCATCAATACTACAATTCCACTTTACAAGACTATAATGGACGATCCAAACTTTATCAATGGCGAGCTCTCGACTGACTATCTTGAACGATTCAAGATACTCAACAAGATGCGCGAGAATGCAAAGGAAGCGACCAAGAAAAGCGCAAAGGCAGCAGTAGCAGCAGTGCTGTTGCAGTCAGAGTTTGTAAGGAAGACTGAGGCCATTCAGCAAAGCTCTATGACCAAGTCAAAGTGGAAAATGATGAGAGGATAGAATGCAGTTCAAAGTTGGTGACCTTGCTGAGATATTAGAGGGCGAAGTGCTACGCACCACTGACAACAATTCTGTGCTGGTCAAGATAGGAGGCAAGCAGCATACGTTGCAGCTATTGAAATCTGGGACTAACGAGTTTGAATTTTTGCTTGACAATAGTTTTCACCATGCCAAGATCTTGCAGTTGGGCACTGCAGAAGTAAAGATGATGATCGATGGCCAGCCATTAGTGGTGAAAAAGCATAGCAAGCTGACAGAAGTGCTTGAGAAGGCATCTGCAATAGGAGTCGGAGGCGGCGACCGCAACCTTACAAGCCAGATCCCCGGCAGGGTAGTTAACATCGCGGCAAAGCCTGGAACCGAGGTTAAGAAGGGTGACGTTATCGTTGTGCTCGAATCAATGAAGATGCAGGTGGCGGTGAAGGCTCACAAGGATGGCAACTTGAAAGAAATAAAGGTAAAGCAGGGCACCAGTGTCGCAAGAAATGACGTACTGGCAGTCATTGAATAATCGCCATCAGTAGTAGTACTCTACTTCTTTGCCTTCTTGAGCACTTCTTTGATCTCGCTATACTTTGGCTCTATGGTCGGGTTATCTGAAATCCATCTATAGATTACCTTGCCGTCTTCGTCAAGGATAAAGATTGATCTTTTTGCTGCATTGTAACCTTCCATAGTGCCAAGTTTACTCATTACAATGCCATATCTTTTGATAGTATCGCGTTTGTAGTCACTCAACACTGGAAAGTTAAGATGATGATTCTGAATGAATGCCTTGTTTGCATGAGGGCTGTCAACAGAAATGGCTACTACATTTGCTCCATAGTCTCTAAGCTCGTCAAGCTGATCACGAATGGCACACATTTCTGCTGTGCAATGTGATGATTCTGCCGCTGGGAAGAATGCAATGATTGTTTTCTTGTCTCTAAATTCGCTCAACTTGCGCCATTTTTGGTCTACATCTGGGAGTTCAAAATCTGGAGCCTTGTCACCTATATTGGGAACTGATGCAAGGGATGTGCTAGACATATATCTTTGCAGCTGCCGGCCTAATAATAAAAACATTTCAGCGTAAGAATTCAATATTATAGGTTTTGCTACTACTTGAGGTAAGTTGATCCTACAAGATGCATGACCCTATTCTTCGTTTTAATGAAGAATGTCTCTATTACTGCATTCCATCTTCATCCTTTGAATGAAAGATAATGCTAGACTAGATATTCTACTGTAACCATGCCATCGTCATCATCTTATGATAGACTATCTTTGCTATGTATTGCTGCCGCTGCCGCCAACACCATATCTCCATTGATTCTTTTCCATATCAAGTATAAATGCAAGTAGAACATTTTCAAGAATACTTATTACCTTTTCTCCTTTCGTCCTAGTTGCCTTTCTTGGAGCACCAGTAGCTCCAGTGTCGGTCAATTCGTTGAACTTCCAATATATTCTGACATTATCTGGTAGTTTTGGTATAACATCTTTGGGTGCTAAGGTCATATTTACAAGGTCCGGCCTTACAGCAAGCATTGCAGATGTTTCTGCCTCTCCCCCATGTCCTAGACCCTCCCAGACATCAAACAGTTCCTTATCTATTGATCCAACTAGAGTCCACCATGATTCCAGACAAGATATTACAACTCCCGGATTTCTTTCCTTAATTATTCTAGAAGCTAACTCGATGGGTGCAATATTACCATCATGGCCATTTATTATTAGAATACGTCTTATATTATTATTCACTAGGCTCTGCAAAATATCACGTATCACATTCATCATTGTATCTGGCTCCAAGCTAACAGTCATAAAGAAATCTTTATGGTGGGAACTCACCCCATATGGAATTGGAGGAAAAATGACTATTTTTTTACCATAACGGGCAGCAACTCTTTTGGCAAGTTCAAATGGCATGATGAAATCTGACCCAAATGGCATATGGCCTCCATGATTCTCACAAGCTCCAAAGATTAATAATCCTATGGTCTCGTGTGAAATGAATTGCTCTAGCTCACGGGCACTCATTTCTGAAAGAACATTACGATCACCATAATTTTCTTGATTTTCGCTGCCTCTCTCCACATTTCTTAGTATAAGGTTTTGTTGATAAAGTTTATCATAATGAAGAATACCCATAATATGAGGCATCTCTGATGATATCGCGTGATGGAGGTTTCTTTTTTAAGATTCGACAGCAAGTAATTTATCGAGCAGCTTGAATATTGCTCTGCTTTTAACTTCCATCAATTCTGATTGTGCATTGTCCCAAAATTGAATTGTACAAGAAATACATCACCAGAAAAAACTTCATGTATGTGAATTTGGTCCTTAACAGGGCTTCCTCTAAAGGATTAGACCAGTTCGTTGTGATAAATAATAAAGAGAATAGATGCCTTTTGATAAATCATTGTATCAAACTGCTACTACTATATATAAGCAATAACAAGCTTGCCAAACGCTTGTTTCCGGATCCTTTACCTTCTTGCGCTTGCTTTCTTAATTATTCTCTTCCTTGAACTAAGGGACTAACCTGAATATTTGCCCAATTTATAGCAGGTCTGATTGGTACAACATCGCGATATTATCTCATAACCAAACTGCAAAAGACAAAAAGAAAATATCTGAAATCTTCTACCGACATAGCATACAAGAGACTTTTTTAGTTTCAGATTTGTGTTTTTTCGTGCGATTCAATTATGCTACAATTTCTTGATAACTTTACCCATATGTGATGAAGGGCTTCAATAATATCAATTTCAACAAAAAAGGAACGACCGGTCGTGCCATGACAAGCGGGCGGAGTAATAAGCACCTATATTATTGCGCTTCTCATTTTCTCTGTTAACTAATTTATATCCAATTTGGATCATTCACAGCCATAGCTGATTAAGTTGTTTATTTGATGAAAACTCCGCTTGGGCTGATGGCACATGTTACAAATAATAGCATTAATGAACAAAAAGAAAGACGCTGTCCTCAGTGTAACAAAATAAGCGATTATAGTGTCGGTAATTGCCGATCGTGTGGACATGATCTTCGCTGAACAAGAATGTACATACCTCCTACTCATCCTTCTATCCAATCGTTTCTGTGGCTAATAGAAATTCTGTATATTGTAGGGAGATATGGCTCATCTTGTAGCTGTCGTGTCATTGACAGCTGGCGAAGAGATCTTTAGAATCTGCTGCATTGTAGTAGAGGCTCTTAAAAAGTAGTAGTAGGGCGTTGTTGTCATGCCGAATGATACTGCCATCACCATGTCTGCTATCATCTGCGTAGACGTTTCTGATTCGCCTAGTATCTCTGCACCCGTTTAATTTACTATGTTAGACTTCCCCTGAAAAAAATTTTCGTGGATCTTTCTGCTGCAAAAGTAATCAGAATGTTTGTTTTTTGTAATTGGCGCAGGCTATTGTAACTTCAATTTTGGTACAAATAGAGAGGCTTATTGATGTGGTCGGTGTCATCCCCGCCTCCTGCTGTCGTGACAATAAGCATAGGAGCCCTAGTCACATCATTCTTGTCTTCGTTATTTTTAGCAATCAATCTGAATGTCTAATCTAGAGTTACTGCCCAGATTGGTATTTCACATTATTTGTCGTGATTGTCCTTGGAAATTAGAGGGTGTTACGATCCTTCAGCAATTCAGCAAGAAGGATAGCGCCTTTTGCCGATCCCATCTTTTCGTTGTGCGACAGAAGCATATACTTGATGCCTTTATCGAATGCAGTGTCTTTGCGGATTCTTCCGACAACTGTAGTCATGCCATCATTTATTTCTCTATCAATTCTTGGCTGTGGCCTTGTCGGATCATCGTGCACGATGATATAGTCCTTTGGCGCGCTTGGCAAACCCGTTATAGTCACATTCTTTGAGAATTTCTCCATTTCTTTCTTTACATCTTGTACCTCTGCTGTCTGCTTGGTTTCCACAAATACCGACTCTGTGTGACCATCAAGCACTGGAACTCTTGTGCAAGTACAGCTAACCTTGAGTAGGGCAGGAGCAATCGAGCCGTTGTTCATATGGCCGAGGATCTTCTTTGTCTCAACCTGTACCTTTTCCTCCTCCTTTGGAATATAAGGGATGATGTTGTCCATGATGTCAAGCGCGATGACGCCAGGTGACCTTCCTGCGCCAGAAAGGGCTTGCATAGAGGTCATGAACACTCTGTCGATACCAAACCTATCAAGTATCGGCTTTAGTGTTATTGCCATGCCAGTTGTCGTGCAGTTTGGTAACGGCGCAATAAACCCCTTCCAACTGCGGTTCTTTCTCTGGATGTTCAACAGTTCAGCATGATTATCGTTGATGCCTGGTATCAATATTGGTACATCAGCTTCATACCGGAATGCAGCAGCAGTACTGATGACTGGCGTAGTCTTAGCGAACTTAGGCTCTACTATTTTTGCATCATCTGATTCAAGTGCAGTAAATATAACATCAAAATTCTCTGGCTTGATGTCATCTACTTTGCTGACAACCACGTCCTTGATATACTCGGGCACTTCTTCCCTATTGTGCCAGCGCAAAATGCCAGAATTTGGATCACGGATTGCGTCAACATATTTTTTTCCAGCCGACCTTTCAGATGCAGCCACCTGCGTCAGTTCAAACCACTTGTGTTTGTTTAGAGCAATAATGAACTCTTGGCCCACTGCGCCTGTGGCTCCAATGACAGCTACTTTGAGCATATATAGGAGCAGTTTGGTGTGCTGGAACTAATAATCGTTATTGATATTCTTTCTTTTATCTAACGGTATGTTTCGATTTCTGGATTTAATGTTGCAATACCAATTGATGACCGCTCCTCAAAATAGAGGAGAGTTCATTTGGCGCCCTTCATAGCTAAATAGGCTCAAAATAAGTCGATTCAATGTCCTAATGGTTCAATATAATACCAACTATTGCTAAAGCTCGATGTACTACTCTCTTCTATTTTTTCAGATCGTATCTTTACTCAGCGCCTTCTTCTTTTCCTAAAGCCTTACCAGAACCTTCCACCTTTTTTGTTGGACTGTCCGAGCTTGTCTTTGCAACCTGTTCTTCAACTTTAGAAGCCGCTCCAGGTCCAAGCTCTTCCTTCCTCGCTTCGTCCCCTCTTCCACCACCCATTCCAATTGTTTCTTTTACTTTTTCCTTGATTTCTTGTCCGCCACCTTCTCCAGCCCCAATTGTTTCTTTTACTTTTTCCTTGATTTTTTCTCCTGTTGAACCGCTAGTCATTGGAAGTGTACCGCCAACAAAATATTAATAGTAAATAGATAAGGTTAATGAAGATATTTTCTATTTATAAGGCTGGTTTTTTAAACTGATGAATTTATGAAAACTATTTTCTAGAATTTAGTGCAAAGCATATATCGCTAGAGATAACAAATTATAAGCTTTGACAACTGTACTAAATACCTTGATTATAGCCTGCTTCTTCGAACCTTACCATTAAGCAATTCTCTTTGGTAATTATGCAAAACATACATAGAATTACAGAGATAGGATAGATATTACTAGCACAAAGGCAGCAAGGACAGGTATTTATCAACAAACGTATTCGATGTGAGAGTCTCAGCAGAAGTATCACGATATTTTGTAGTTGCTGAGTGCTTGTTCTGTTATATTAGAACCACAATCTTGACTATACGCAAATGAATTTGTGGTAAAACCAGTGGTAGCTAACATCAGCTCGTTCATAGAAGAGTGAACTTGCTTCTGAAAAATTGCAACTCTTCTGAGCGAAAGTGGTTAGGCAGACTAGGCTAGCGAAGAAAGACACAATATATGCCTGTCTTAAATAATGTAGCCAAAGCCTGATGCTTTGACTTTGTCCTCATCTTCTTCGCTATAGGCAGTCTTGTAGTCCTGATAATATACTTGCTTAATGGTGTCAGCCAATGCTTGAAGCTCCTCCTTATCGTTAAGCTTGCTCCTTCGCTTCGACTCTATTCCAAGCGACTTTAATTCATTTTGCCAATAGTTCTCGGTGTCCACTTGTTGTTCTGTCATATTCCTATCGACAAACTCCGGTGATCTTCATAATTTCTCAAAATGTAATATAACAAGAATGGAATAAATTTTTGAAGGACAATGTTGAGTTTTTGTCCATATTTGATGTATTGAGAACAGTATACCGATACATCGGGGTTACTTTTTCACCCTGTCGCGCTTACATATACAAGGTTGCTCCTCAACAACTGGAATTGTTTGCAGTATCCTATAAGATCACATTAAGGCGATGGCGACAAGGATCCTGTCAAAGAATTATCCTGACACGGTCTATTATTGTACTGTATTGCCATTTCTATTTCTGTAGAAAATCAGGCTATGCATTATAAGAATATTACATAGATAATCAATCAATGAATTTGTGAGGCACCGGTGACCATCCAATTGTTGGGAGGCTCAAAGTTTATGGCTATCCCTAGCCACTATTGTTTTTAGCATTTGCAACAAGAAGTTCTAAAGGAAGATGTGTTATTATGGGGCTGTGACCCTACAAGCCGAGATCTATAACCACCTTTCTTTTTTTTTCTGTTGTCACCTGAAAAGTTCTCCAACTAAATTGCCAACGCTGCCTTGCTATTGCTGAATAGTTGTTGTAGCCTGCTATGTATGTATATGTCCCTTGCCTGAATATATTATGAAAAACACGGTTATACTTTACCTACCAAAATAGTACCCAGTCAGCAAAATAGTTCTATCTTTTCTAAAATCATTTGCTACTGGTCTGCAAACGTAATAATAGGCTTACACATGACATCCAGTGTACAAGTAAGATATGTATATACATCTTATATTATATTGCACAAGTACCGGATCAAATATCTATCTCTTTTAAATAACTTGAAGGGTATGTATTGCCTATGAAGAAGAGTTGTGATGATTGCTCTATGGAACTTTCAAAACTCTCGTTATTCAATCCAAATAAGAAAATCTATCGCTACAATAATGCAATGCTTTGCATAAACTGCTATAGAAAAATAAGTTCTCGTGAGCAGTTAAAAAAGGAAGCTTGATTATTGCTAACTACTCATAAATTGGCTTTCCTTCAGATGTATGTCTTTTGATCCTCTTTCAGTAGGTGATTGCTACAATCTACTGTAACTATCAAGTCTCGAAAACACCTTGAAAGTTGGAACAATTAAATCGTATATAGTGCATACAATTCTGGATATATGACCTCTCCAATTGAACAAAAAATTGATGACTGGCAGAAAATCGTAAACAAACCAGTCTTTACCAGAGATGGTAAAGACATTGGAGTTGTCGAGTCGGTTCAAGCAGAAAAAATTATTGCCACATTCGGTCCAATAACTCCAAACAAATACCTTATCCCCAAGTCATCTATTGTAGATTTTGATGAACTGGGAGTTGTTCGTTTGAGAGAAGACGGCGACTTTGTCGAGCATCATTACAAGTTTGCGAGTTAAACAACAAGAGAACAGCAGGGGGATCAGTAATCATGGCAGAGAGACCATATATAAGAAACAATTTGGTGCAACTGTTAAAAGACATATGGCTTCAAAGAAAAGTATGAGTCACGACAGTCGTCTTGCAGACACCGCAAAGTCGGGAGTAACTCCTTCCACCCTTTCTGCTGCTGTTAGGATAAAACAGGACTATCAGAATTTCCTTAAGGAGGCTCATCTTCTCATGCCCAAAGTAGATCAGAGCCTTCTTCTTGATATCTTATATTATCAAACAAGGTATCCTGATTGGGAAGGTAGCGTTGTGTTTCGGGTAGTATATCCTGCAGACTTAGATATTGATCAAAAGAAAGAGTGGATCTATCAAAAATATCAACGAATGTCTAAAGTTGAAGAGGAAAAAACTCTAAAATTCAAAGCAATAAGAATGTCAATGGAGGAGTTAGGCAAAATGTTGGATGAGGATCCAGATATACAATACGTCACCGGTTCAGCTACATTAACGCCTACCGATTCCTACAGCATATAATCTGATTCAAGTTTAACCAGATTCAATTAAAGCCAAGCCTGCTGAGATCCGAAAATATATCTTTCTTTTTCATGCATATTGTGTGAACCGTAATAATATTCTTAGACTATTTTACGGTGAATCTTGCAAGCTTGGTCTTGCTCCAAGCGTTACGTCAATTTCAATTATCTGTCCGTCTCTCCATGCAGTAAGCGTTACTGTTTCTCCAACTTCTGTAGCCTGCTGCAGGTATCCAAGCACATCGTCTATTTTTCTTACATCCCTGTCATTTACTGCCAAAATAACATCTCCTCCTAGTGCAATCTCCCTTCCGCCAAGTTGCACCGGAGTATCGCCTCCTTGAACCCCTACGCTGTCAGCAGGACCACCCGGTGCTACGTCTATGACTAAAAATCCCCTCGGCTCTCCAAGATCTATTGCCTCTGCTATTTCCGGTGTCATGTCTATTCCAGAGACTCCCAGCCAGGGATGCTGAAAGTTGCCTCTCTCTATCAATATCGGAGCTATCTTGGCTATTGTATTTGAAGGAATTGCAAATCCTACTCCTGCAAAACCGCCGGTCGTAGAAAAGATAGCAGAATTGATGCCAATCACTTCACCTTGCATATTCAAAAGTGGTCCACCTGAATTGCCAGGATTGATCGCTGCATCGGTTTGAATTACATCTGGAATAGAAAAGGCAGGTGCTGCAACATCAGAAAATGGATCTTGATAAACAGGAATTAGTCTGTTGAGGCCGCTGACAATTCCTTCTGTCATGGAGCCCGATAGCCCAAACGGATTACCAATTGCCACAACATCTTGACCTACTAGCAATGCAGAAGAGTTTCCAAGTGGCAAATGTATTAGCTTGTCTGCAGGAACGTCATCCTCCACATGTAGTACGGCAAGATCGCTATACTGGTCTGTACCTACTACCCTCGCTCTATAAACTGTTCCATCGGTAAACGTTATGCTTATGTCATCAGGATCACTTCCTGCAACAACATGATAGTTGGTGATAATATGGCCGCTATTATCGTAAATGAATCCTGATCCTAGGCTAACTCCGAAAAAAGGGTTGTCATCGCTTGATGTACCGCTGACCTGAACTACTGATTGCTGGGTCTCTATGAACAAATCCGCCAAAGTTAAGGTGTTATTCCTTGTTATCTGATCAGCACTTGTTGTAACATTAGATGAACCATCTACCAACTCTCCTCCTTGGGCAATCGTTGTAGCCGGGGGTATTTCATACCCTAAATTGTATTGAAAAGGAGCATAATGCCCCAGACTGCCAATTGAACCCAAAAGAGCACTGGCACAAATAATCACAACTAGAATAGCGCGTTTCAATATCCTTCACAAGATTTGGCCTGCTGCCGATATTTATTACCATCGCATGTGTCTGCGAGAGAAATGGCTATCTATCATGTGGGTGTCTTTTGATTTAGTATTGGAAAGTTATTTGGGTCTGCTTCATTTTTAAAGGCAAAAATTTTCCGTGTTAGTAAGAACCTTTTATTTGTAGACGTGTTGTCTAAGACTGATGTTATATTCTAAAATTATTACTAAAACCCACTGGTTGAGCTCAGAATAAGCTTTAAAAATATTTAAATCGAAGGCAAAGCTCCGGGTTCTTCTTCTTACTGTTCGGCCATTCTGTTGTTCGATTCCATTTAAAGGAATTGAGATAGGTTTGTGAGCCACAAAAATAGCAATCCTGCAAAATTTTCTCTATAGGTTTTCTAGTCCCTCTGACTTTTTGCATCCTTATCTCTCTATCGCTTTTCATTCTATATATAATGGTATAGATTAGATAATAGGTAAAGATGTCTTCCTCGCATTCTCATAACGAAGAAGGCAAAGGTTACTCGCCACATATGCGCGGTGTTGCATTAGGTATACTCGTAATGGGTATTTCATTAGCTGCAATAATCATACTCTGGGCAACGATTGGGTACATAGGGCCAGATTTTACAACACAAGTTATGGAAAGACAGCAGGCATGGCTACATGAACAATATGGATTGCCGCCTCTGTCAGAGTTGAGTCCCGAAATGCTTCAGGTTCCACCATCCTTGAGGGATGCTGCACAACAACAAGGGGAAGGAGGAGCTGCACAACAACAAACAGCAGAAACAA